>NZ_BAAASZ010000020.1:510548-551425 GCF_039533145.1 Streptomyces macrosporus | reverse complement strand
CGCGGGCTCTCCGGCCCGCGGCGGCCCGTCCGCCGTCGAAGGGGTCAGTTCCGCGGGGAGTTCAGGGCGCTGCCCTCCTTCCACTTCTCCCACGACAGGTTCCAGTCACCGAAGCCGTTGCCGAAGGCGGGCATCTTCGGGGAGTCCGCCACGCCGTCGACGTACCGGACGATGTCGCCCTGCCGGACGGTGGTGAAGAACCAGTGGGCGTTCTCCACGCTCATCCCCGTGCAGCCGTGGCTGACGTTGTCCCGGCCGTGCGATCCGGCCGACCAGGGGGCGGCGTGGACGTACTCGCCGCTCTCGGTGAGCTGCGTGGCCCACTGGACGGGCAGGTCGTAGGACTCGGGGCTGCCGGCGGGGATGCCGATGCTGGTGCCGGTCATCCGTACGTTGGCCTGCCGCCCCAGGACCACCTTGACGCCCTCTCGGGTGCGGAACCCGGCCTTGCCGGTGGTGACCGGGAGGGTCTTGAGGGTCTTGCCGTTCTTCCGGACGGTCATCTCGGTGTCGTCGATGTCCACGACGGCCTCGACGCGGTCACCCGTCCGGATGCTCAGGGGTTTCGTCTTCCCCCCGCGCAACCCGTCCCGGATCCACACGCCCTCCAGGGCGCTGCGGACCACGATCGTGGCGTGCGCGGGCCAGTAGGTGCGCGGACGGTAGTGCAGCGTCCTGTCGTCCACCCAGTGCCAGGAGCCCTCGCCGGCCGCGGGGGAGGACTCGACCCTCAGCGCGCGCTCCACGGTCGCGCGTTCCCTCCGGTCCTCGACCGCCCGGTCGAGTTCGGCCGTGAGGGGCTGGCCCACCCCGTAGACGCCGCGGGCCGGGCCGAAGACGATGCCGAGCTTCCGGTCGCCGTCGGCCGGACGGGTGGCGAGGTCGGCGGTGCGGCGGCCGGGGACGCCGTCCTTCTCGGTGCCGACGACCACGGTGTAGCGCGTCGCGGCGGCCGGCGGGGTGGTGCTGCGCCAGCGGGTGCCGTCGGCGGAGAGCTCGCCGTCCAGCCGGCGGCCCGCCGCGTCGACCACGCGGACGGCCGTGATCCGGCTGTCGTCGCGCGCGGTGATCTCCAGAGGCTTGTCCGGGTCCACAGCGCGGCCGTCCTCGCCGACGCTCAGCGCGACCTGCGCGGTGGCGTCCCGGGGGGCCGCGTCCGAAGGCTGGTCGTTGCCGCAGGCGGCGGGTCCCACCGCCGGCGGCACGAGTATCAGGAAGCAGATCAGTGCTGTCCCGCGTGATCCTCGGCTCATGCTGTCACGGTAGGAACGCCGCCCGGAGCGGACGAGCCGGATACGTACGAACGGGTCATCTCCGGAGCGTGTCCGGAGATGACCCGTGCGTGGTGGGGAAGGGTTACTGGTTCTGGTTCTCCCCGTGGTAGTACTCGAACACCCAGCCGAACAGGCCGACGAGGATCAGCGGGGTGGAGATCAGCAGGAACCACCAGCCGATGGCCACGCCCAGGAAACCGAAGGCGCAGCCCGCGCCCAGGAGCAGCGGCTGCCAGCTGTGCGGGCTGAAGAAGCCCAGCTCGCCGGCGTCGTCGGCGACGTCCGCGTCCTTGTTGTCCTGCGCTCCGGTGTCCACCCGGCGAGCCGTGAAGGCCAGGTAGTAGCCGACCATGAGGGACAGGCCGAAGGCCAGGAAGAGGGCCGTGGTGCCGGCCGGCTCCTTCGACCACAGGCCGTAGATGACGGCGACTGCCAGCAGGAAGACCGACAGCCAGATGAACATGCGTCCCTGGATCTTCACTTACCGGCCTCCTTGGCGCCGGAGAGGACCTTGCCCTCGGGACCCTCGGTGTTCTCGAGCTGGTCCATGGCCGCCACCTCGGGGTGGTGCAGGTCGAAGGCGGGGGATTCGGACCGGATCCGCGGCAGGGAGACGAAGTTGTGCCGCGGCGGCGGGCAGGAGGTCGCCCACTCCAGCGAGCGGCCGTAGCCCCACGGGTCGTCCACCTCGATCTTCGGCGCGTACTTGGCCGTCTTCCAGACGTTGTAGAAGAACGGCAGGATCGACAGGCCGAGCAGGAACGAGCTGATCGTCGAGAAGGTGTTCAGCCCGGTGAAGCCGTCGACGGCCAGGTAGTCGGAGTACCGGCGCGGCATGCCCTCGGCGCCCAGCCAGTGCTGGACCAGGAAGGTGCCGTGGAAGCCGATGAACAGCGTCCAGAAGGTGATCTTCCCGAGCCGCTCGTCGAGCATCTTGCCGGTGAACTTCGGCCACCAGAAGTGGAAGCCGGCGAACATCGCGAACACCACGGTGCCGAACACCACGTAGTGGAAGTGCGCCACCACGAAGTACGAGTCCGAGACGTGGAAGTCCAGCGGCGGGGAGGCCAGGATGACGCCGGTCAGACCGCCGAAGAGGAAGGTGACCAGGAAGCCGATCGTCCAGAGCATCGGGGTCTCGAAGCTCAGCGAGCCCTTCCACATGGTGCCGAGCCAGTTGAAGAACTTCACGCCCGTCGGCACCGCGATCAGGAAGGTCATGAAGGCGAAGAAGGGCAGCAGCACGCCACCGGTGACGTACATGTGGTGCGCCCAGACCGTCACCGACAGACCGGCGATGGCGATCGTCGCGGCCACCAGGCCGATGTAACCGAAGATCGGCTTGCGGGAGAAGACCGGGATGATCTCCGAGGCGATGCCGAAGAACGGCAGCGCGATGATGTAGACCTCGGGGTGGCCGAAGAACCAGAACAGGTGCTGCCACAGCAGCGCGCCGCCGTTGGAGGCGTCGAAGATGTGGGAGCCGAACTTGCGGTCCGCCTCCAGCGCGAACAGGGCGGCGGCCAGCACCGGGAAGGCCAGCAGCACCAGCACACCGGTCAGCAGGACGTTCCAGGTGAAGATCGGCATCCGGAACATCGTCATGCCCGGCGCGCGCATGCAGATGATCGTGGTGATGAAGTTGACCGCGCCCAGGATCGTGCCGAAGCCGGAGAGGGCCAGGCCCATGATCCACATGTCCGAGCCGACGCCCGGGCTGTGGACCGCGTCGCTCAGCGGCGAGTAGGCGAACCAACCGAAGCTGGCGGCGCCGCCCGGGGTGAGGAACCCGGCCACCGCGATCAGCGAGCCGAAGGAGTAGAGCCAGTAGGCGAACATGTTCAGCCGCGGGAACGCCACGTCCGGCGCGCCGATCTGCAGCGGCATGATCCAGTTCGCGAACCCGGCGAACAGCGGGGTGGCGAACATCAGCAGCATGATCGTGCCGTGCATGGTGAACGCCTGGTTGAACTGCTCGTTCGACATCACCTGCAGACCCGGCCGGGCCAACTCGGCGCGCATGACGAGCGCCAGGACACCGCCGATGCAGAAGAAGGCGAACGAGGTGACCAGATAGAGCGTGCCGATCGTCTTGTGGTCGGTGGTGGTCAGCCACTGGATCACACGATTGCCGCGCTCTTTTCGGCGCAGGGGCGCGGGGGTCGCCGCCGGCCCGTCCGTCGAGGCGACGGCACCCTGGGATTCATTGAGGATGCTCACGGGTTACTGGCCTTCGCGTTCTTGGCGAGCGTCGCCGCCCGCCGGGATGTAGCCGGTCTGGCCCTTCTCCGCCAGGTCCTCCAGGTACTTCTGGTAACGCTCGGGGGAGACGACCTTGACGTTGAACAGCATCCGGGCGTGGTCCACGCCGCAGAGCTCGGCGCACTTGCCCAGGAAGGTGCCCTCCCTGGTGGGTGTCACCTCGAACTGGTTGACGTGGCCCGGAATGACGTCCTGCTTGAACAGGAACGGCACCACCCAGAAGGAGTGGATGACGTCCCTGGAGGACAGGACGAAGCGGACCTTCTCGCCCTTCGGCAGCCAGAGCGTGGGACCCGGGTTGCCGTTCTGCGGGTTCCGTTCGCCCGGCGTGCCGACCACGTGCACGCCCTCGGCGCCCTCGGGCGCGGCCTCGAAGACGTTGTCGGGGAGATTGGCCAGCTCCGCGGCGTCCAGGTTGGAGGTGGAGGCGTCGCCGTCCACGTCCTCCATGTAGTTGAAGCCCCAGCTCCACTGGTAGCCGACCACGTTGATCACGTGCTTGGGCTTCTCGGTGAGCTCCAGGAGCTTCGACTCGTCACGAGCCGTGAAGTAGAAGAGCACCGAGATGATGATGAGCGGGACGACCGTGTACAGCGCCTCGATGGGCATGTTGTACCGGGTCTGCGGGGGTACCTCGACCTTGGTCCTGGTGCGCCGGTAGACGATGACGCACCACAGGATGAGGCCCCACACCAGGACACCCACCGCGAGCGCGGCCGCCCACGAGCCCTGCCACAGGGAGAGGATGCGCGGCGCCTCCTCCGTGACGGGGGTGGGCATGCCGAGGCGGGGGAAGTCCTCGTATGTGCAACCGGTGGCGGTCGCCAAAACCAGGCCCGCAGCCAGCGCCTGCGGCAGCTTCCGCCGCATCGGGCGCCGCGACGAGCGGTCGGAGCCGTTGGGACTCACGTAGCGCCTTCCCGAGAGTCTCGCCCGCTCGGCCCGGGCTCGGCCGTTGAGGTCGGGCGCCGGCCCTGGCGCGGGCAGGGGTTTGGATGTTTATGCGGACCAAACCCTACTGGACGCTATTTGGGGTCGCGCGGGGAGGGTGCCCAACGCGCCGCGCGGCCCTCCGTTGGGGTGGAATCGCCCGCTCCGTGGTTGTCTCCGCGGTTGTCCGGGCCCTCGGGGCAGGGCGCGGGAACGCGCGCTAGCGTGCAGGTGTGCCCTACTTCGACGCCGCTTCCTCCCTTCCCCTGCACCCCGTCGCCCGGCAGGCGCTGCTCGCGGCCCTGGACGAGGGGTGGGCCGATCCCGCCCGGCTGCACCGGGAGGGACGGCGGGCCCGGCTCCTGCTGGACGCCGCGCGCGAGGCCGCGGCCGAGGCGGTGGGGTGCCGGCCGGACGAACTCTCCTTCACCTCCTCCGGCACGCGGGCCCTGCACATCGGCATCGCGGGCGCGCTCGCCGGGCGCCGGCGGGTCGGCCGTCGTCTGGTGGTCTCCGCGGTGGAGCACTCCGCCGTGCTCCACGCGGCGCGCGCCCACGAGGCCGACGGCGGCGTGGTGGAGGAGGTCCCCGTGGACCGCACGGGGCGGGTGGGCGTCGACGGGTTCGGCGCGGCGCTGCGCGGGGACACCGCGCTGGCCTGTCTGCAGTCGGCCAACCACGAGGTGGGCACCGAGCAGCCGGTGGCCGAGGTGGCGGAGCTCTGCGCGGAGGCCGGGGTGCCGCTGCTGGTGGACGCCGCCCAGTCGTTGGGGTGGGGCCCCGTGGCCGGCGGGTGGTCGCTGCTGGCGGCCGGCGCGCACAAGTGGGGCGGTCCGGGCGGGGTCGGGCTGCTGGCGGTGCGCAAGGGGGTGCGGTTCGCCCCGCCGTCCCCGGCGGACGAGAGGGAGTCGGGGCGCTCCCCCGGCTTCGCCGACCTCCCCGCGATCGTCGCCGCGGCGGCCTCCCTGCGGGCCGTGCGCGCGGAGGCGGCGGACGAGGCGGCCCGGCTGCGCGCCCTGGTGGACCGCATCCGCGCGCGGGTGCCCGAACTGGTCCCGGACGTGGAGGTGGTGGGCGATCCGGTGCGGCGGCTGCCGCACGTGGTGACCTTCTCCTGCCTGTACGTGGACGGCGAGGCCCTGCTCCACGCCCTGGACCGGGCGGGCTTCTCGGTCTCCTCGGGCTCCTCCTGCACCTCCGACACGCTGACCCCCAGTCACGTGCTCCGCGCGATGGGGGTGCTGTCGGAGGGCAACATCCGGGTCTCGCTGCCGCCGGGCACGACGGAGGAGGACGTCGACGCCTTCCTGGCGGTGCTCCCGGACGCGGTGCGGCGGGTGCGCGCCCACCTCGACGCGCCGGCCGTGCCGCCGCGGTCCGGGTCCGGCCCGGAGCCCGTGCGGGCGGCCGAGCCGGCGGCGGGTCCGGCGCCGGAGGAGGACGCCGAGGCGCCCTCGCTCACCGTCGACTCCCTGGGCAAGCGGTGCCCGATCCCGGTCATCGAACTGGCGAAGGTCATCGACCGGGTGCCGGTGGGCGGCACGGTGGTGCTGCTCGCCGACGACGAGGCGGCCCGGCTGGACGTCCCGGCCTGGTGCGAGATGCGCGGTCACGAGTACCTGGGCGCGGACGGCCACACCCACCGCGTGCGCCGCCGCGCCTGACCCGCCCGCGCACCCGTCCGTCCCCGCGCGTCCGTGCCCCGGGGGCGGGTCAGGACAGGCAGGTCCGGATCTCGGCCGCCGCGTCCTCGCCGTACGTCTTGGTGAAGCGCTCCAGGAAGTGGCTGCGCCGCAGTTCGTACTCCTGGGTGCCCAGCGTCTCGATGACCAGGGTGGCGAGCATGCAGCCGAGCTGGGCGGCCCGCTCCAGCCCCAGCTCCCAGGCCAGGCCCGACAGGAACCCGGCGCGGAAGGCGTCGCCGACGCCCGTCGGGTCGACCTTGGCCTCCTCCTGGGGGCAGGGGACGGTGATCGGCTCCTCGCCCTCCCGCTCGATGCGCACGCCCTTCGAGCCCAGCGTGGTGACGCGGGTGCCGACGCGCCGGAGGACCTCCTCCGCGTTCCAGCCGGTCTTGGTCTCGACGAGGGCCGCCTCGTACTCGTTGGTGAACAGGTAGGCCGCGCCCTCGGTCAGGCCGCGGATCTCCTCGCCTTCCATCCGGGCGAGCTGCTGGGAGTAGTCGGCGGCGAAGGGGATGCCGCGGGCGCGGCACTCCTCGGTGTGGCGCATCATCGCCTCGGGGTCGTCCGCGCCGATGTGCACCAGGTCCAGCCCGCCGACCCGGTCGGCGACGGTCTTCAGCTCGATCAGCCGGGCCTCGCTCATCGCGCCGGTGTAGAAGGAGCCGATCTGGTTGTGGTCGGCGTCGGTGGTGCACACGAAGCGCGCGGTGTGCAGGACCTCGGAGATGCGCACCGAGGCGGTGTCCACGCCGTGCCGCTCCAGCCAGGCGCGGTACTCCCCGAAGTCGGCGCCGGCCGCGCCGACGAGGATCGGACGCACTCCGAGCTGGCCCATGCCGAAGCAGATGTTCGCCCCGACCCCGCCGCGCCGGACGTTGAGGGTGTCGACCAGGAAGGACAGCGAGACCGTGTGGAGCCGGTCGCCGACGAGCTGGTCGGCGAAGCGGCCGGGGAAGGTCATCAGATGGTCGGTGGCGATGGAGCCGGTGACAGCGATACGCACGGGGGACTGCTCCTGGGAGAGACGTCGGACGGCAAACAGCACCACGCTACTTCCTCGGTCCGGTCGCCCGCCGCGCGGCGGGCGGATCGGCCGGTCGCCGCGGGCCGCGGCCGGCCGTCCACGCGGGCTCCTCCTTCCGCCGTCCCCCCACCGTCCCCCCACCGCCGGGAACCGTCCGCGCCCCGGGCCCGTCCCATCGGCGTCCTCCCCCGTGCGCGGGGGCGTACGGCGGAGGACGGGCGCCGAGAGGCGCGCCACGACGCACGACAGGCGACGACGAGTACCCGAGCAGCGGGTACTCGGACCGAAGGAGCGATGCGGTGAGTGCCGACCACACCCCGGAACCCACCCGACCGCGGCGACGCGGGTTGACGACCGTCTCGGTGGCCCTCGCCGTCCTGCTGGCCGGGGGCGGCGGCGCGTACTGGGCCTCGACCGCCTCCGGCGGCGGGTCGGCGGACGCGGCCCGGGACGGCGCGGACGGCAGGCCGTCCCCGCTGGTCCTGGACGGTTACGGCGAGCACCCGGCGGCCGAGCGCGGGATCGCGCCCGGTGAGCCGGCTCCCGGCGGAGGACCCGTGTACAAGGCGGCGAAGCCGCTGCCGAAGGGGCCGGAGTCGGCGCCGGCCCTCCGGTCCGTCGTCGACGTCGACCGGAAGGAGGTCGCCGGGCTGGCGAAGGCGCTGGAGGTCCCCGGCGAGGTCCGCGAGGAGAACGGCACCTGGACGGTCGGCGGCGACGAGGGCGAGGGCAGGACGCTGACGGTGGACGACGCCACGGGCGTGTGGTCGTTCACCGGGGCGGTCCCGCTGGAGGCCGGGGACGTCTCCGAGCGGGAGGCCGAGGAGGCGGTCGCGCCCGTGGTCGAGGCCCTCGGCCTGGAGGGCGCCGAGGTGGACGCCGGGCGGACGCGGGACGGGCTGCGGATCGTCCGGGTCGATCCGCGGCGGGACGGGCTGCCCGTCGCCGGCCGGACGACCGAGATCGGGGTCGGCCGGCAGGGGGCGCTCGCGAGCGGCGGCGGAAGGCTGACCGAGTCGGCGGAGGCCGGCGGGGGCGCGAAGTACCCGGTGATGAGCGCCGAGGAGACCCTCGCGGCGCTCAACGCGCGCAGCGGCCGGGTGGAGTTGGGCCTGCTGT
Organism: Streptomyces macrosporus; assembly: GCF_039533145.1. NCBI lineage: Bacteria > Bacillati > Actinomycetota > Actinomycetes > Kitasatosporales > Streptomycetaceae > Streptomyces > Streptomyces macrosporus. The sequence goes on along the minus strand of NZ_BAAASZ010000020.1, from coordinate 543,131 downwards.
GCTCCGAGCCCTCGGGCCGGAAGCCGGGCGGCGGCCCGGACGACGGGGCCGCGACGCCGGAGACCGCCGGTCCGGGCGCCGGGAAGCCCGGGGCCGGGAAGCCGGACGTCGTCCCGCCCGCGGACGGCGAGCCGGGGAGCCCCGAGCCCTGCGGCCCCTCCGGGAAGCGGCAGACCGTGGAGGTGACGGGCGCGTCGTTCGGGCTCTCGCCCTACCCGTCCCGGGGGCGTGAACTGCTGGTGCCGTCCTGGCTGTTCGAGGTGGCGGAGGGCGGCGGGGGCACGCACACCGTGGCCCACCCGGCGGTGGAGCCGGAGTACCTGGCGCCGTCCTCCGCCGCCGGCGACGGCTCCGATTCCGATTCCAGTCCCGGCTCCGGCTCCGGTTCCGCGCCGGCGAACCCGGGTCCGGGGCCGAAGGAGCCGGTGCGCACGGCGACGCACGTCGACCCGTACGAGCCCGACGACCGCACGCTCACCGTCCACTTCTGGGGCGGTGTGTGCAGCGACCACACCGCGACCGCGGAGGAGAGCGGGGAGGCGGTGACCGTCCGGATCTCCGAGAGGGCGAAGGACCCGGGCAGGGCCTGCGTGCTCGTCGCCGAGGAGATGACGGCGAAGGTGACGCTGGACGAGCCCGTCGGGGACCGGAAGGTGCTCGACGAGGAGGGCGAGCGGCTGCCGGAGAAGCCGCGCGGGTAACGCGGCGGCGCCGCGGACGCGCGGACACGCCGAAGGCGGCGGTTCCCGGTGCCGGGACCCCCCGCCTTCGGTTGCGTGTTCGCGTCTCGCCGCCGCCGTGCCGCGGCGGCGGGGCGGATCAGCTGAAGGAGTCGCCGCAGGCGCAGGAGCCCGTGGCGTTCGGGTTGTCGATGGTGAAGCCCTGCTTCTCGATGGTGTCGACGAAGTCGATGGAGGCGCCGTTGAGGTACGGGGCGCTCATCCGGTCGGTGACGACCTTGACGCCGTCGAACTCCTTGACGACGTCGCCGTCGAGCGACCGCTCGTCGAAGAAGAGCTGGTACCGCAGGCCGGAGCAGCCGCCGGGCTGGACGGCGACGCGCAGGGCCAGGTCGTCGCGGCCTTCCTGTTCGAGCAGGCTCTTGACCTTCGCCGCGGCGGCTTCGGACAGGATGACTCCGTCGGTCGTCACGGCGGTCTGGTCCGATACGGACATCTGCTTCTCTCCCGGGTTGTACGGACTGCTCTGCCGCCTGACAAACAAGCGGCCTCCCGGTTTCATTCCAGGCCGGGCACGTTCTCGTGGACTTCATGCTCGCACAACCCGCCCCCGGAGGTCACTCCACGGCGTGCGGACGGGGATGCGTCACACTGACGCGATGGCCATCGTCAAAGTGACATGAAGCAGTTATCATGAATAACGTCAATCCGACGAAAAGGCCCGCTGAATCCGACGAAAGGGTGCGTGCCGTGACCACCGCCCAGCCCTCTGCCGCCCTCCACCCGGACGACGTCCAGCCGACGCCGCTCGCCCTTCTCCTCCTCGGCCGCGAGGCCGACCCCAGGAGCGAGCGCGGTGTGGAGTGTCCCGGCGACCTGCCCGCCCCGTCGGACCCGGACCTGGTCGAGCGCGCCCGCGCGGCGAAGGAGAAGCTCGGGGATCGGGTCTTCGTGCTCGGTCACCACTACCAGCGCGACGAGGTCATCCAGTTCGCCGACGTCACCGGCGACTCCTTCAAGCTGGCGCGCGACGCGGCGGCCCGCCCGGAGGCCGAGTACATCGTCTTCTGCGGCGTGCACTTCATGGCCGAGTCCGCCGACATCCTCACCGGAGACCACCAGCAGGTCGTCCTCCCCGACCTGGCCGCCGGCTGCTCGATGGCGGACATGGCCACCGCCGAGCAGGTCGCCGAGTGCTGGGACGTGCTGACCGAGGCGGGCGTCGCCGACGTCACGGTGCCGGTCTCGTACATGAACTCCTCGGCCGACATCAAGGCGTTCACCGGGCGGCACGGCGGCACCATCTGCACGTCCTCCAACGCCAAGCGGGCCCTGGACTGGGCGTTCGCGCAGGGGGAGAAGGTGCTCTTCCTGCCCGACCAGCACCTGGGGCGCAACACCGCCGTGCGGGACATGGGGATGTCCCTGGAGGACTGCGTCGTCTACAACCCGCACAAGCCGAACGGCGGACTGACCGCCGAGGAGCTGCGGGCCGCGAAGATGATCCTGTGGCGCGGCCACTGCTCGGTGCACGGCCGCTTCACGCTGGAGTCGGTGAACGACGTGCGCGAGCGCGTCCCCGGCATCAACGTGCTGGTGCACCCCGAGTGCCGGCACGAGGTCGTCGCGGCGGCGGACCACGTGGGCTCCACCGAGCACATCATCAAGACCCTGGAGGCGGCCCCGGCCGGCTCGAAGTGGGCGGTCGGCACCGAGCTGAACCTGGTGCGCCGGCTGGCGAACCGCTTCGCCCCCGAGGGCAAGGAGGTCGTCTTCCTCGACCGGACGGTCTGCTTCTGCTCGACCATGAACCGGATCGACCTGCCCCACCTGGTCTGGGCCCTGGAGTCGCTGGTGGACGGCAAGGTCGTCAACCGCATCCAGGTCGACCCGGAGACCGAGAAGTTCGCCAAGCTGGCCCTGGAGCGGATGCTCGCCCTGCCGTGATCCGGCGGGAGTCTTCAACGGCATGACCGGGCGCGGCGCGTTCGGCCAGGATGGTCGACATGCTGCTGCGCCCGGTACGCGACAGTGACGAGGACGCCGAGGCCGTGCGGTTCGTCGTGGACGCCGCCCTCGCCTCCCCGCCCGCCGTGCGGAACGGCCCCGACGCCTTCTCCCCGGGGTTCCCGCCGGACTCCCCCGGTTCCCCCTCGGGGCCGCGCGCGCCGCTGCCCGTCCCGGCCGAACGGCACCTCCACCACGCCCGCCACCTGGCCCGCACCGACCCGGAGGGCTGCCGGCTGGCCGAGGACGCCGCGGGCCGCCCGGTCGGGGTCGTGCTGTCCTGCCGGCGGGAGGGCACCTGGGCCCTGTCCCTGCTGGCCGTCCTCCCCGAGGCACAGGGCCGCGGGGTGGGCACGGAGCTGCTGCGGTGGGCCATGGCGTACGGCCGGGGCTGTCTGCGCGGCATCACCCGCGGCTCGCGCCACCCGGCGGCCGCCCGCGTCCAGCGGCGGGCGGGCTTCGACCTCCACCCGACGATGCGCCTGTCCGGGACGGTCTCCCTGGCCCGCCTCGCCGCCCCGGACGGCGTGGTGGCCGAGGGCGGCCCCGGAGACCGGGACCTGATGGACTCGGTGGACCGGCGGCTGCGCGGCGGTGCCCACGGGCCCGACCACGAGGAGCTGCTGCGCCACTGCCGGCTGCTGGTGACCGACGACTTCACCGGCAGCGGCTACTGCTACGTGCGCGAGGGCCGGGTGGAGACGCTGGCCGCCACCACCCGGCGGCTGGCCGGCCGGCTGCTGACCGCCGCCCTGGGCGCCGTCGGCGAGGGGCGGCCCGTGCGGATCGACCACCTGACCGCCGAGCAGCAGTGGGCCCTGGACGTCGGGCTGGCCGCCGGGCTGGAACCGGCCCCGGCGGGCTGGCTGGGGCTGCGCGGCATGCGGCCGCCGTCGCCGTACATCCCCTCCGACGCGTTCCCGTGACGGCGTGCGCCCCGCGGGACGCACGGGCGCACGGGTCAGCGGGGGCCGGCGGGCATGTCGGCGGGGAACAGCCCGTCCTCGCCGAGCATGGCGCGCACCTCGTCCAGGGTGGCCTCGGGCGCGGGCAGGATCAGCTCCGAGGGCTCCAGGGAGTCGTCGGGCAGGGGCGTGCCCAGGGACCGTACGGCGTCCAGCAGGGCGGCCAGCGTACGGCGGAAGCCGGCCTCGTCGCCGTTCTCCATCTCGGCGAGCAGTTCGTCGTCCAGCTCGTTCAGGCCGGGCAGGTGGCTGTCGTCCAGCCTGACCTGCCCCTCCCCCATGATCCGTACGATCACGGCGCTCTCCTTCCGAAGGGCCCGGTGGGCCGGTTGCCGGGGTGCTCCCCCCTGCCGGCTTCCCGCGACCGGTGCGCCGCATTCCCGGCGCACCCCGCCCGCCGGAGACTACTGCTTGTCGAACCCGGGGGTCTGCCGGTCCGGCTGCTGCCGGGCCTGCGTCTGCTGCCGGTCCTGGTCCTGACCGCCCTCGATGGCCTGCCGCTCGCCGCCGGTGCCGCCCGCCAGCTCGGCCTTCATCCGCTGGAGCTCCAGCTCGACGTCGGAGCCGCCGGAGATCCGGTCCAGCTCGGCCGCGATGTCGTCCTTGGCCAGGCCGGTGGGGTCGTCGAGCGCGCCGGAGGCGAGCAGTTCGTCGATCGCCCCGGCACGGGCCTGGAGCTGGGCGGTCTTGTCCTCGGCCCGCTGGATGGCCAGGCCGACGTCGCCCATCTCCTCGGAGATGCCGGAGAACGCCTCGCCGATGCGGGTCTGGGCCTGGGCGGCGGTGTAGGTGGCCTTGATGGTCTCCTTCTTGGTGCGGAAGGCGTCCACCTTCGCCTGGAGGCGCTGGGCCGCGAGGGTGAGCTTCTCCTCCTCGCCCTGAAGGGTCTGGTGCTGCTGCTCCAGGTCCGTCACCTGCTGCTGGAGGGCGGCGCGGCGGGTCAGCGCCTCGCGCGCCAGGTCCTCACGGCCGAGCGCGAGCGCCTTGCGGCCCTGGTCCTCCAGCTTGGCGGACTGCGACTGGAGCTGGTTGAGCTGGAGTTCCAGGCGCTTGCGGGACGTCGCGACGTCGGCGACGCCGCGGCGCACCTTCTGCAGCAGTTCGAGCTGCTTCTGGTAGGAGTAGTCCAGCGTCTCGCGCGGGTCCTCGGCCCGGTCCAGGGCCTTGTTGGCCTTCGCGCGGAAGATCATCCCCATACGCTTCATGACACCGCTCATGGGCCTCGCGCGCCCCCTTCGTAACGGACTGAGCCTCGCACATCGAACAGGTCCCACCCTACGGGCCCCGCTTCCATTACCGCACTGTTCGGGCCCCGATGCGCTCCTCCTCCAGGACGATCGGTGCGCGGCCTTCTCCCGCCCAGGAAGTAGGGAGTCCCGCGACCCACCGTTGCCGGATCGTTCCCCGTGGGGGTGGGGTCCACACCTGGCGGCCCCGTACTCTTGCAGTGTGTTCCGAAGCCGTTCCCGTGATGAGCAGACCGCGGCTCCCCAGGAGACCGCGGAGCCGACCAAGCAGCGCCGCGACCCGCAGGCCCCCAAGGGGCGCCCCACCCCCAAGCGCAGCGAGGCCGAGGCGCTCCGCCGCGCCGTGGCCAAGCCCCCGGCGAACCGCAAGGAGGCGGCCAGGCGCGCCCGCGAGGCCCGCCGCGCCGAGCTGGCGCGGCAGCGCGAGGCCCTGGCCGGTGGCGACGAGCGCTACCTCCCGCTGCGCGACCGGGGTCCGGTGCGGCGCTACGCGCGCGACTTCGTGGACGCCAAGTGGCACGTGGCGGAGTTCTTCCTGCCCTTGGCCGTGATCATCCTGATCATGAGCATGGTGCCGTCGATGCAGGTGAAGAACGCCTCCCTGCTGCTGTGGCTGGGCGTCATCGTGATGATCGTCGTCGACTCGTTCCTCACCGGGTTCAAGCTGAAGAAGGCCCTGCGCGAGCGCTTCCCCGACGAGAACCGGCGCGGTGCCGTGGCCTACGCGCTGATGCGCACCCTCCAGATGCGCCGCATGCGGCTGCCCAAGCCGCAGGTCGCCCGCGGCGAGGCACCGCGCCGCTGAGGGGACGAGGGACCGCCGACGGACCGCCGACCGACGACGAACCATCGATGGACAACGCCGTACGAGCCGTACGACAGGCCCTGGTGGCCCGGCAGGTGGAGGAGCAGATCACGGCCCGCTTCCCCGTGGGGCGGCGGCTGAAGGTCCTGGACGTGGCGCTGCGCGACGGTTACCAGGCGCTGCGGCTGGCCCGGGCCGGACACGAGGTGACCGGACTGGAGTCCGATCCCGACCTGGCCGCCGCGGTGCGCCGGGTCCTGGCGGACGAGCCCGAGGGCATACGGGAGCGGACGCGCGTCGTCTCCGGGGACAGCCGCAGCACCGGCGCCCACTTCCTGCCCGGCTCCTTCGACGTGGTGCTCTGCCACGGGGCGCTCGCGCCCGGTGACGAACCGGGCCCGCTGCTGGCCGGGCTGGGCCGCGTGCTGGCCTCCGGTGGACTGCTGTCGCTGCTGGTGCCCAACACCGGGGCCCAGGCCCTGCGGCCGGGGCTGGCCGGCGACTGGGACGCCGCCCTGGCCGGGCTCGCCGCCTCCGATCCCACCGACCCCGCCGAGCGGGCCCTGCGCCTGGACGCCCTGACCGCCGCCCTCACCGGGATGAGCACCCCGCTGCGCCGGTGGTACGGCGTGCAGGTCTTCACCTCCGAGGGCGCCACCCTGCCGGAGGGCGAGGAGGGCGAGCGGCTGCTGGCCGTCGAGGAGCGCGCCGGGCGCACCGACCCCTACCGCGCGGTGGCGGACGCGCTGCACCTGTGCGCCGTGCGCGACTGACCGTGTGACCGCCCCCGGCGCTCAGGCGTCCGGGGGCGGTCGTGCGTCCTGCTCCACGACGGGCCCTCGACCGGCCGTGCGCACAGGCCGTACAGGCCCGCGAGAACACGTCCGCGAGCAGGCCCGCGAGCAAGCCGTGAACAGGCCGCGAACAGGAAGGCCCCCGTGTCCGCCACCCCCGCGCACCCCGCGCCCGCCGCCGGCGACCGGCTCCCCGCCCGGGAGACCTGGCGCGCGCTGTACGCCCACATCCGCCCGCACAGGGCGCCGATCGCGCTCGGCGCCCTGCTGGCGCTGATCGGCGCCGTCACCGGGCTCGCGCAACCGCTGGCCGCCAAGGAGCTGGTGGAACGGCTGGGCGGCGGCGAGTCGATCACCTCCGTCCTGCTGCTCCTGACCGCGCTGGTGGTGCTGGGCACGGCGATCGAGGCGGTCGGCACGTACCTCCTCAACCGCACCGCCGAGTCCGTGGTGCTGGCCGCGCGCCGGCAGCTCGTCGCCCGGCTGCTGCGGCTGCGGATACCGGAGGTGGAGCGGAGCCGGCCCGGCGACCTGATGTCGCGGGTCACCTCGGACACCACGCTGCTGCGGCAGGTCGCCACCACCTCCATGGTCTCGGCCGCCACCGGCTCCCTCACGCTGGTGGCGACGATCGTGCTGATGGCCCGGCTGGACCCGGTGCTGCTGGGCGTCACCCTCGGGGTGATCGTGCTGGTCGGCGGCTCGCTGGGGCTGGTGATGCCGCGGATATCGAAGGCGGCGAAGCGGGCGCAGGAGTCGGTGGGGGAGATCTCCTCGGTGCTGGAGCGCGTCTTCGGCGCGTTCCGCACGGTCAAGGCGTCGGGCGCGGAGGCCCGCGAGACGCGTGTGGTGGAGGAGGCGGCGCGGACGGCCTGGCGGCACGGGGTGCGGGCCGCCGGGTGGCACGCGGTGGCGGCGTCGTCGATCGGCCTGGCCGTCCAGGTGTCGTTCCTGGCGGTGCTGGGCGTCGGCGGGGCCCGGGTGGCCTCGGGCGCCGTGTCGATCTCGACGCTGGTCGCCTTCCTGCTCCTCCTCTTCTACCTGATCGACCCGGTCTCCCGGCTGGTCGAGGCGGCCGCGCAGTACCAGGTGGGCGCGGCGGCGATCGCCCGCATCGCCGAGGCCGAGCGGATGGAGACCGAGCCCGAGCACGACGGTCCGACGCGGTCGCAGGGGCCGCCCGCCTCGGTCGTCTTCGACCGGGTCGCCTTCCGCTACCGGCCGGAGCTGCCGTACGTCCACCACGGAGTGTCCTTCTCCGTGCCCGGCGGCGGGACGACCGCGTTCGTCGGCCCCTCGGGGGCGGGCAAGTCCACGGTGTTCTCGCTGCTGGAGCGCTTCCACGAGGTGAGCGGCGGCCGGGTGCTGGTCGACGGGCGCGACGTGCGCGACTGGCCGCTGCACGAGCTGCGCGCCGCGATCGGCTACGTGGAGCAGGACGCGCCCGTGCTCGCCGGGACGCTCCGCGAGAACCTGCTGTTCGCCGCCCCGGACGCCACCGAGGAGGAGGTGCGCGAGGTGCTGGCGCGCACCCGGTTGACCGCGCTGGTGGAGCGGCTGCCGGACGGGCTGGAGACGGTCGTCGGACACCGGGGGAGCAAGCTCTCCGGCGGCGAGCGGCAGCGGGTGGCGATAGCGCGGGCGCTGCTGCGCCGCCCCCGGCTGCTGTTGCTGGACGAGGCCACCTCGCAGCTGGACGCGGTCAACGAGCTGGCGCTGCGGGACACGGTGGCGGAGGCGGCCCGCACGACGACGGTGCTGGTCGTCGCCCACCGGCTGTCCACGGTGACGCTCGCGGACCGGATCGTGGTGATGGAGGCCGGCCGGGTGCGGGCGGTGGGCACCCACGAGGAGCTGGTGGCGGGCGACCCGCTGTACGGCGAGCTGGCGGCGACGCAGTTTCTGGCGGCCCCGGCGGGGAACGCGGACGCCCCGAAGGCGTGACGTCCCGGCGGGGCGCCGACGCCGTCGACGAGGGCCGGCGAAAGGGGACCCGCTGCCATGACCCGTTCCCACCGGCGCGCAGGACCCCGCCGCACGGGGTCCGCCGCCCTGTGCGCGACGGCCGTCCTGCTCGCCGGGTGCACCGGCTCGGACTCGCCCCGGGACCCCGAGGCCTCGCCCTCCCCCAGCGCCTCCGTCCCCGTCCCCGGGGGAGCCGTGGAGTTGCAGGAGGCGTACCGGGAGGTGGTGGACCGGGTCCTGCCGTCCGTCGTCCAGGTCACCACCGACGAGGGGCTGGGCTCGGGCGTGGTCTACGACGACCGGGGCCACATCGTCACCAACGCCCACGTGGTGGGCGACGCCGAGCGGTTCCGGATCACCCTCGCCACCGGTCGGCAGGAGCAGACGGCGGAGCTGGTCGCCAGCTACCCGGAGGAGGACCTGGCCGTCGTGCGGCTCACCGATCCGCCCGACAACCTCCGCCCGGCCACCTTCGGCGAGTCCGACCGGGTGGACGTCGGCCAGATCGTGCTGGCCATGGGCAACCCGCTCGGGCTGTCCTCCAGCGTCACCGACGGCATCGTCTCGGCCACCGACCGCTCGATCAGCGAGGGCAGCGCCGAGACCACCATCGGCGACCTGATCCAGACCTCGGCCCCGATCAATCCGGGCAACAGCGGAGGCGCCCTGGTCGACCTCTCCGGCCGGGTCATCGGCGTCCCCACCCTGGCCGCCCGGTCCCCGAGCGGGGACGGGGGCACGGCGCCGGGCCTGGGCTTCGCCATCCCCTCCGACACGGTCCGCCACCTGGCGGACCAGATGATCGAGTACGGCGAGGTGCGCGACTCCGACGAGGCGGCGATCGAGGCGACGGTGCGCACCGTGCTCGGCGACGACTACCGGCCCGCCGGGGTCGCCGTCGTCGAGGTGGAGAACGGCGGCGCGGCGGACGACGCCGGGCTCCGGTCGGGCGACGTGATCACCGAGCTCGGCGGGTTCGCGGTCCCGGACACCACGGCGCTGGCGGAGGCGCTGGCCTCCCACGAGCCGGGCGATCGGGTGGACGTCGTCTACCGGCGCGGCGGCGAGGAGCGGACCGCGACGGTCACCCTGGGCGAGCGCTGAGACGCGCCGCCGCGCCGTCCCCCGTCCCGGGCGCGGCGGCCGGGGACGGGGGACGGCCGGGCGGTCAGCCCTCCTCGGCCGCGCGCAGGCTCATGGGGCCGTAGATCCTGGTGTCGTCCTCGAAGAGCGTCACCTGCTCCACGCCGCCCTCCAGCAGCTCCCGCCACGTCTCGCCGATCCAGCTCTCCGCGTCGCCCTGGGTGGAGAACTCCTCCGGCCGGACGGCCGGTTCCGTCTCCGTGCCGTCGGCCTTCTCGAACCGCCACGTCCACGCCATGTGCGCCTCCCCTGTCCCCGGGTCCGGTTGCCGTGTCTTCCATGATCCTGTCCAACTGTCCGCAGACTAGTGCCGCTCGCGCGATCGGCCGACGGACACGAGACGATCGTGCCGTGGAACTCACTCTGCTCGGTACCGGCGCGCCCGCCGGTCTCCCCCGGCCCGGCTGCCCCTGCGCGGCCTGCGCGACCGCCGTCGGCGCGGACGCGCGAGCGGCGACCGCGCTGCTCGTGGACGGCGTCCTGCTGCTCGACCTGACCCCCGGTCCCGCCCTGGCCGCCGCCCGCGCGGGCCGCACCCTGCACGGCGTGCGGCAGGTGCTGCTGTCGCACCCGCACGACGGTCCCGCCCTGGAGATCCCGGCCGGGCTGCCCGCCCCGGCCCGGGTGCCCGACGGCCGGGAACTGGCGCTGATCAGCGGCCACCGGGTGCGCGCGGTGGCGCTGGACTCCCCGGGCACCGGGTACGAGGTCGGCGGGCCGGACGGCCGGCGCCTGCTGTACCTGCCGCCGGGCGCGGGCCCGGCAGGCCTTCCCCCCGGAGGGAGCCGGGACACCGGACCGGACCGGCAGACGGCGGCGCCGCCCGAGCCGTACGCCCTGGTGCTCCTGGACGTCCTGGGCCGTCCCGACGCGCTCGCCCGGCTGCGGGCGGCCGGGTCCGTCGGCCCGACCACGGACGTGCTGGCCGTCCACGTCGACCACGACGTGCCGCCCGGCCCGGAGCTGCACCGCCGGCTGGCCGCGGCGGGGGCGCGCACCGTGCCGGACGGCACCACGCTGATGGTCGGCGACTACCGGGCGGTCCCCGACCTGCCCCGGCGCACGCTGGTCCTGGGCGGTGCCCGCTCGGGCAAGTCCGCCGAGGCCGAGCGCCGGCTGGCCTCCTTCCCCGAGGTGCTGTACGTCGCGACGGGCGGCACGCGGGAGGGCGACGCGGAGTGGGCGGCCCGGGTCGCGGCCCACCGCGGGCGCCGGCCGGCCTCCTGGCGCACGGCCGAGACCTGCGACCTGGTTCCGCTGCTCGCCGAGGCCGAGGCCCCGCCGATGCTGATCGACTGCCTGTCCCTGTGGCTGACCGACGCGATGGACGCCGTCGGCGCCTGGGACGACGACCGCTGGCGGTCCGGGGAGGCCCGGCGCGCGCTCGCCGAGCGCGTCGACGCCCTGGCGGCGGCCTTCCGCTCCACCGGCCGCACGGTGGTCGCGGTGAGCAACGAGGTCGGCTCGGGCGTCGTGCCCGCCACCGCCTCCGGCCGCCGCTTCCGCGACGAGCTGGGACGGCTGAACGCGGCGGTGGCGGCGGAGTGCGAACACGTCCTGCTGGTCGTGGCGGGCACGGCCCTGCCGTTGCGCGGTTGAGTCCCGGTCGGGAGCCGGGCGCGGGGCGGTAGTGTCGGGCTCCATGAGCGACGGCAGCCTGAATCTCGACGACTTCGGGGACCTCATCGAACGCCCCGACAGCGGTGTCCGCCGGGACGCCGAGGACCGGCGCGCCCGGACCGGACTGCCGGCCGGGGCGCTGGGTCGGCTGGACGAGCTGGGCGAGTGGCTGGCCGCGGCGCAGGCCCGCGTCCCCGTGGAGCCCGTCGCGCGGCCGAAGGTCGTGCTGTTCGCCGGGGACCACGGGGTGGCCGAACTGGGCGTCTCCGCCCGGCCCGCGGGCGGCGCGCACGCCCTGGTGCGGGCCACGCTGGAGGGGACGAGTCCGGTAGCGGTGCTGGCGCGCCGGTTCGGGGTGCCGCTGCGGATCGTCGACATGTCGCTGGACTGCGATCCGGGCGAGCTGCCCGAGGAGGTCGTCCGCCGGCGCGTGCGGCGCTCCGGCGGCCGGCTCGACGTCGAGGACAGCCTCACGCCCGAGGAGGCCGAACGCGCCTTCCGGGCCGGCATGGCGGTCGCCGACGAGGAGGCCGACGCCGGCACCGACCTGGTCGTCCTGGGCGATGTCTCCGTCGGCGGGACCACCGCCGCCGGGGTGCTGATCGCGGCCCTGTGCGGCACCGACGCCTCCGTGGTCACCGGACGCGGCGGAGGACGGATCGACGACCTCGCCTGGATGCGCAAGTGCGCGGCCATCCGCGACGGCCTGCGCCGGGCCCGGCCCGTCCTGGGCGACCAGTTGAGGCTCCTGGGGGCCGTGGCCGGGGCGGACCTGACCGCGATCACCGGCTTCCTGCTCCAGTCGGCCGTGCGCCGCACGCCCGTGATCCTCGACGGCGTCGTCTCCGCCGCGTGCGCGCTGGTGGCCCAGCGCGTGGCGTTCCGGGCGCCGGACTGGTGGCTGGCGGGGCAGGCGAGCGGCGAGCCCGCGCAGGCCAAGGCGCTGGACCGGATGGCGCTCGATCCGCTGCTGGACCACGGCGTCACCGCGGGCGAGGGCACCGGCGCCCTGCTCGCCCTCCCCCTGGTCCAGGCCGCGGCGGCGCTGGCGGCGGAGCTGCCGGTGCGGGCGGAGGAGCCGGCCGGGGCGGACGGCCGGGACGCCCCGGGGTCGGCGGATTCCCCGGAGATGATGGACGTGACCTGACGGGTCGTCGGACCGGGGCCGTCCGACCGCCCGCGTCCACCATCGCGGTGCGCCGGGTAGCCTGCGGCGCGATGGACACCACCTCGCGACCGCCCCAGGACCCGTCCGCTCCCCCGCCGCCCGCCGGAGCGTCGGACGGTGTGCGCTTCGCCCTCGGCACGCTCACCGTGCTGCCGGTGCCCTGCACCCGCTGGGACCGGGCCGCCGCCCGGCGCGGGATGGAGTGCGCGCCGCTGGCCGGGCTGGTGGTCGGGGGGTGTGCGGCGGCGGCCGGTGCCGTCGCCCTGTTCCTCGGCCTCTCCCCGCTGTCGGCGGCGGTCGTCACCGTCGCCGTGCCCGCCGTCCTGACCCGGGCGCTGCACCTGGACGGGTTGGCGGACGTCGCCGACGGGCTGGGCAGCGGCAAGCCCGCCGAGGGCGCGCTGGCCGTGATGAAGCGTTCGGACATCGGCCCGTTCGGGGTGGTGACCCTCCTGCTGGTCCTGCTCGCGCAGGTCGCGGCCGTCGCGGAGCTGTACGCGGGCGGCCTCGCGCACGGCGCCGTCGCGGTGGCCGTGGCCGCGGTGACCGCCCGGACGGCGTTGACGCTCGCCTCCCGCGAGGGCGTTCCGGCGGCCCGCCCGGAGGGGTTGGGCGCGGCGGTCGCCGGTGCGGTGCCGGTCCGGTCCGCGGTGGCGGTCTGCGCGGCGGTGGTGCTCGCGGCGGCCTGTGCGGGCGCGTGGGAGGGCCCGTACCGCGCGGTGTCGTACGCCGCGGCGGTCGTACTGGCGCTGAGCGCCGCGGAGTTGCTGCTGTCCCGCTGCCGCCGCCGGCTGGGCGGGGTGACCGGCGACGTCTTCGGCGCCCTGGCCGAGACCTCCCTCACCACGGCCCTGGTGGTGCTTGCGCTGGGTTAGCGCCCCTCGGAGAATTCCGGGGCGGACGGCCCGTGCGATCGCCCCGTTCCCGTTCCGGCGGGCGGCCTCTCGCGTCCGCCCCGAGCCGGCACCGCGACCGCGCGGGCCGCGACGTAGGCTCGGCTCGTGCCCGAAGCCGTGCACATCCACTCGGCTTTCCAACCGGAAGAGGGATTCCCACCACCGTGTCTGCTCTGACTCTCAGTACCTCGTCCGCCGCGACGCTGCGCGCGGACGCCGTTGTCGTCGGCGTCGCCAAGGGCCCCGACGGGCCCGTGGTCGCCCCGGGTGGCGAGACCGTCGACCAGGCGTTCGGCGGCGCGTTGGCCGCCACCCTGGAGACCCTCGGCGCCTCGGGCGGCGAGGGCGAGGTCACCAAGCTGCCGGCGCCCGACGGCGTGAAGGCGGGCCTGGTGCTGGCGGTCGGACTCGGCGACGCCCCCGCGGAGGACGGCTCGTACGCGCCGGAGGCGCTGCGCCGCGCCGCCGGTGCGGCCGCCCGCGCGCTGACCGGCCGCAAGAAGGCCGGCTTCGCGCTGCCCGCCGGGGACGAGGCGTCGGTGGCCGCCGTCTGCGAGGGCGCGCTGCTGGGCGCGTACGCGTTCACCGCCTACCGCGGCAAGGAGGGCAAGGGCAAGGGCGGCGCCGGGAAGGGCGGCCGGAAGAGCGGCGCGGACGGCAACGCCCCGCTGGCCGAGGTCGTCGTGCTCGGCGCCAAGCCGCGCGACAAGGCGCACAAGGCCGCGGCCGAGCGCGCCGAGGTCGTCGCCGCCGAGGTCAACCGCACCCGCGACCTCGTCAACACCCCGCCCAACGACCTCAATCCGAAGTCCTTCGCCGCCACCGTCCAGTCCGTCGCCAAGGAGCACGGGCTGGAGGTGGAGGTGCTGGACGAGAAGGCCCTCGCCAAGGGCGGCTACGGCGGCATCCTCGGCGTCGGCAGGGGCTCGACCAACCCGCCGCGCCTGGTGCGGGTCGCGTACAAGCACGCCAAGGCCAAGAAGACCCTGGCGCTGGTCGGCAAGGGCATCACCTACGACTCGGGCGGCATCTCCCTCAAGCCGGCCGGCCACAACGAGACCATGAAGTGCGACATGAGCGGCGCCGCCGCCGTCTTCGCCGCCGTGGTCGCCGCCGCCCGGCTCGGCCTGACGGTGAACGTCACCGGCTGGCTGGCGCTGGCGGAGAACATGCCCTCGGGCTCCGCGACCCGGCCGGGCGACGTGCTCACCATGTACAGCGGCAAGACGGTCGAGGTGCTCAACACCGACGCCGAGGGCCGTCTGGTGCTGGCCGACGCCCTGACCCGGGCGTGCGAGGAGAAGCCGGACGCGGTGGTGGACGTGGCGACCCTGACCGGCGCCATGATGCTGGCCCTGGGCAGCCGCACGTTCGGCGTCATGGCGAACGACGACGCGTTCCGCACGGCCGTCCACGAACTGGCCGAGGAGGCGGGCGAGCAGTCGTGGCCGATGCCGCTCCCCGACCACCTGCGCAAGGGCCTGGACTCCCCCGTCGCCGACATCGCCAACATGGGCGAGCGGATGGGCGGCGGTCTGGTCGCCGGGCTGTTCCTGAAGGAGTTCGTCGCCGAGGGCACCCCCTGGGCGCACCTGGACATCGCGGGCCCGGCCTTCAACGAGTCCGGCCCCTTCGGCTACACCCCCAAGGGCGGCACCGGTTCCGCGGTGCGCACCCTGGTCCGCCTCGCCGAGCGCGCGGCGGCGGGGGACCTGCCGTAGCGGTGGGTCCGGGTACCGCCCGACGTCCGCGACGGCCCCGGGCACGCGGGTGTCCGGGGCCGTCCCTCCGCGGCCGGGTCCGACGGGCCCGCCGCTCCCCGTCCCCGGCGTCCCGGGGCGCGTTCGAACATCCGGACCCCGGCCCGACGCCGGTCCCCGCCGCCCCGCCCGGCGGCGCGTGCCGCGCCCGCCGGTGTTCGCTCACAGCGATCACCGAAGGGCTACTCATCGGTAGACACGCGTGGCAGCTCGCAATCCTCCTGTTCAGGGCGGTATGAGCGGTCCGGGCGCCGGCCCCGCGTCCCACCGCTCGCCAACAAGTGCAAAGATGTTGTCTCGGCAGGACAGGGCCCGCTTAACCCACAGGGCCGAGCAGAAAGCGGCCGAACATACAGCCGCCCGGTCTCCGACGGACCGGCTCCGGCGTACCCATGCATGGAGGACGTGACGTGGCGAACGACGCCAGCACCGTTTTCGACCTAGTGATCCTCGGAGGCGGTAGCGGCGGTTATGCCGCTGCCCTTCGCGCTTCGCAGCTGGGTCTGGACGTCGCCCTGATCGAGAAGGACAAGGTCGGCGGTACCTGTCTGCACTACGGCTGCATCCCGACGAAGGCCCTGCTGCACGCGGGCGAGATCGCGGACCAGGCCCGGGAGAGCGCCGACTTCGGCGTCAAGGCCACCTTCGAGGGCATCGACATGGCGGCCGTGCACAAGTACAAGGACGGCGTGATCTCCGGCCTGTACAAGGGTCTGCAGGGGCTGATCGCCTCCCGCAAGATCACCTACGTGGAGGGCGAGGGCCGGCTGTCCTCCCCGACCTCGGTGGACGTCAACGGGCAGCGCTACGAGGGCCGGCACATCCTGCTCGCCACCGGCTCCACCCCCAAGTCGCTGCCGGGTCTGGAGATCGACGGCAACCGGATCATCACCTCCGAGCACGCGCTGACCCTGGACCGCGTGCCGCAGTCCGCCATCATCCTCGGCGGCGGTGTGATCGGCTGCGAGTTCGCCTCCGCCTGGAAGTCCTTCGGCACCGACGTCACCATCGTCGAGGGCCTGCCCCACCTGGTGCCGGCCGAGGACGAGAACAGCTCCAAGCTGCTGGAGCGCGCCTTCCGCAAGCGCGGCATCAAGTTCTCCCTCGGGACCTTCTTCGACAAGGCCGAGTACACCCAGAACGGCGTGAAGGTCACCCTCGCCAACGGCAAGGAGTACGAGGCGGAGCTGCTGCTCGTCGCCATCGGCCGGGGCCCGGTCTCGCAGGGGCTGGGCTACGAGGAGGCCGGGGTCGCCATGGACCGCGGCTACGTCCTCGTCGACGAGTACTGCCGCACGAACGTGCCGACCATCTCGGCCGTCGGCGACCTGATCCCCACCCTCCAGCTCGCGCACGTCGGTTTCGCCGAGGGCATCCTGGTCGCCGAGCGGCTCGCCGGGCTGAACGTCGTGCCGATCGACTACGACGGTGTGCCGCGCGTGACGTACAGCCACCCGGAGGTCGCCTCCGTGGGCCTCACCGAGGCCAAGGCCAAGGAGAAGTACGGCGCGGACAAGGTCGTGACGCTGAAGTACAACCTCGGCGGCAACGGCAGGAGCAAGATCCTCAAGGCGCAGGGCGAGATCAAGCTCGTCCAGGTCCGTGACGGTGCCGTGGTCGGCGTCCACATGGTCGGCGACCGGATGGGCGAGCAGGTCGGCGAGGCCCAGCTGATCTACAACTGGGAGGCCCTCCCCGCCGAGGTCGCGCAGCTCATCCACGCCCACCCGACGCAGAACGAGGCTCTCGGCGAGGCCCACCTGGCCCTGGCCGGCAAGCCGCTGCACTCCCACGACTGACACTCCCCGGGCGCGACAGCTGCACGACATCCGCACTTTTCGTTAGGAGCAACCGAAACCATGGCGGTTTCCGTAACCCTGCCGGCGCTCGGCGAGAGCGTCACCGAGGGCACCGTCACCCGCTGGCTGAAGGCCGAGGGTGAGCGCGTCGAGGCCGACGAGCCCCTGCTGGAGGTCTCGACCGACAAGGTCGACACCGAGATCCCCGCCCCCGCCTCCGGCGTCCTGTCCTCCATCAAGGTGGCCGAGGACGAGACGGTCGAGGTCGGTGCCGAGCTGGCCGTCATCGACGACGGCAGCGGCGCTCCGGCCGAGGCCCCCGCCCAGGAGCAGGCCCCGGCCGCCGAGGCCGCTCCGGCGCCCGCCCCCCAGCCCGAGCCGCAGCCCGCGCCGGCCGCCCCGGCCCCGCAGGCCGAGGCTCCGGCTCCCGCCCCGGCCCCGGCTCAGGCCGCGCCGCAGGGCGGTGCGGCCGAGGGCACCGACGTGGTGCTGCCGGCGCTCGGCGAGTCCGTCACCGAGGGCACCGTCACCCGCTGGCTGAAGTCGGTCGGCGAGGAGGTCGAGGCGGACGAGCCGCTGCTGGAGGTCTCGACCGACAAGGTCGACACCGAGATCCCCGCCCCCACGTCCGGCACTCTGCTGGAGATCCTGGTGGGCGAGGACGAGACGGCGGAGGTCGGCGCCCGACTGGCCGTCATCGGCGCTCCGGGTGCCGCTCCGGCCGCCGCCCCGGCCCAGCCGGAGCAGCCGGCCCGGCCCGAGCCCGCCCCGGCCCCGCAGGCCGAGGCTCCGGCTCCCGCCCCGGCGCCCGCGCCCGAGCCCGCGCCCGAGCCCGCTCCGGCGCCCGCCCCGGCTCCGGCTCCGCAGGCCGAGGCTCCCGCCCCCGCTCCGGCTCCGGCGGCTCCGGCTCCCGCGCCCGCCCCGGCCCCGGCCGCCCCGCAGGCTCCCGCGCCCGCCCCGGCTCCGGCTCCGGCCGCCGGTGGCGAGGGTGCCTACGTGACCCCGCTGGTGCGCAAGCTCGCCGCCGAGAACGGCGTCGACCTCTCCACCGTCAAGGGCACCGGCGTGGGCGGTCGCATCCGCAAGCAGGACGTCGTCGCCGCCGCCGAGGCCGCCAAGGCCAAGGCCGCCCAGGCCCCGGCGCAGGCCGCGCCGTCGGCCGGACGGGCTCCGGTCACGCCGTCGCCGCTGCGCGGTCAGACGGTCCCGATGACCCGCATCCGCAAGCTCATCGCCGAGAACATGATGAAGGCGCTGCACAACCAGGCGCAGCTCTCCACCGTGGTCGAGGTCGACGTCACGAAGATCATGCGGCTGCGGGCCCGGGCCAAGGAGGAGTTCCTGGCGCGCGAGGGCGTCAAGCTCTCCCCGATGCCGTTCTTCGTCAAGGCGGCCGCCGAGGCGCTGAAGGCCCACCCGTCGATCAACGCCAAGATCAACGACGACGGCACCGTGACCTACCACGACGTCGAGAACATCGGCATCGCGGTGGACTCGGAGAAGGGCCTGATGGTCCCGGTCATCAAGGGCGCGGGCGACCTGAGCATCGCCGGCATCGCCAAGAAGACCGCGGAGCTGGCGGGCAAGGTCCGCACCGGCAAGCTCAGCCCGGACGACATGTCCGGCGGCACGTTCACGATCAGCAACACCGGTTCGCGCGGTGCGCTGTTCGACACGATCATCGTGAACTACCCGCAGGTGGCCGAGCTGGGCATCGGCGCCACCGTGCGCCGCCCGGTCGTGATCGACCACCCGGAGCTGGGCGAGACCATCGCCATCCGGGACATGGTCTACCTGACCCTGTCCTACGACCACCAGCTGGTCGACGGCGCGGACGCCGCCCGCTACCTGACGGACGTCAAGGCCCGTCTGGAGGCCGGCGAGTTCGAGGGCGAACTGGGACTCTGAGCGGTTCGTCCCACGTCGTCGGTGCCCCCGTCCGGAGTTTCCGGGCGGGGGCACCGTCTTTTCCCGACCGGTCTCTTCCCGACCGGTCCGGGCCCGGCCTCTCCACGAGGTCCCGGCGGCCGGGCGGTCGCCGTATCGTCGATGGTCCCGACCCCCCCGCGAGGAGCGCCCATGTCCCTTCCCGTCGTCCACTCCCTCCGCGAGCAGATCCGCGAGCACATCGTGGAGGGGATCGTCAGCGGGCGCTGGAAGCCGGGCGAGCGGATCGTGGAGCGCAGGATCGCCGTGGAGCTGGAGGTCAGCCAGACCCCCGTGCGGGAGGCGCTGCGCGAGTTGGAGGCGCTGCGGCTGATCGAGTCGGCCCCCAACAAGGGGGCGCGGGTGCGGAATCTGACCGCCGCCGACCTGGAGGAGATCTATCCGGTGCGGGCCGGGCTGGAGCAGATCGCCGCCGAGCTGGCCGCCCCCCGGCTGGCCGAGGACGTCTCGGCGCTGGAGCCGCACGTGGCGCGGCTGTACGAGGCCGACCGCGTCGGGGACTCGGAGGCGCAGGTGCGGCACACCGTCGCCTTCCACCGGGAGCTGGTGCGGGCGGCCGGCAACAGCGTGCTGCTGCACACCTGGGAGTCGCTGGGCATCGGGGTGTGGACCACGCTCGCCATCCGCTGGCTGGGCACCCGGCAGCAGTCGTACGCCGAGGAGCACCAGGCGGTCGTCGAGGCGTTCCGCGGGCGTGATCCGCGGGTGGGCGAGCTGGTCAAGGAGCACGTCCTGGGGTGTGCACCCCGTGTCTGATTAGTGGCACTGAATGCCAATTTTGTTCTCCGGGCATTTTTCCGCCCCCTTCCCTTTGATCGATCATCGATCGTGGGCGTACAGTTCCGTCGGGCCACACCCCGCCCCTGTTCCACCGACGTTCGACCGACCCGTTGTCCGGAAGGCGGCCACCATGACCAGTGCCGAACGCCGTCCGAGCGAGCTGGACCAGCTCCCGGACCGCGACCCCGAGGAGACCGCCGAGTGGGCCGCGTCCCTCGACGCCGTCACCCGCGCGGCCGGCCCGCAACGCGCCGCGTACCTGATGCGACGCACCCTGGAGCACGCCGAGCGCGCCGGCATCGCCCTGCCCTCGCTGCTGGAGACGGAGTACGTCAACACCATCCCCACCTCCGCCGAGCCGGCCTTCCCCGGTGACGAGGAGATGGAGCGGCGGATCACCGCCTGGAACCGCTGGAACGCCGCCGCCATGGTCACCCGCGGCAGCCGCTACGGCCTGGGCGGCCACATCGCCACCTACGCCTCGGCGGCCTGGCTGTACGAGATCGGCTTCCAGCACTTCTTCCGCGGCAAGGACGCCCCCGAGGCCCCCGGCTCCGGCGACCAGCTCTACATCCAGGGCCACGCCTCCCCCGGCATCTACGCCCGCGCCTTCCTGGAGGGCCGGCTCACCGAGGAGCACCTGGACAACTTCCGGCAGGAGGTGGGCGGCAACGGGCTGCCCTCCTACCCGCACCCGCGCCGGCTGCCCTGGCTGTGGGAGTTCCCGACCGTCTCCATGGGGCTGGGCCCGCTCGCCGCGATCCACCAGGCCCGCTTCAACCGCTACCTGACGCACCGCGGCATCAAGGACACCTCCGGCAGCCGGGTGTGGGCGTTCCTCGGCGACGGCGAGATGGACGAGCCGGAGTCGACCGCCGCGCTGTCGCTGGCCGGACGCGAGGGCCTGGACAACCTCGTCTTCGTCGTCAACTGCAACCTCCAGCGGCTGGACGGCCCGGTCCGCGCCAACTTCAAGATCGTGCAGGAGCTGGAGGCCCGGTTCCGCGCGGCCGGCTGGAACGTGGTCAAGGCCCTGTGGGGCACCGCCTGGGACGACCTGCTGCGCAGGGACACCGAGGGCGCGCTGCTGCGGCGGCTGCGCGAGATCCCCGACGCACAGCTCCAGACGTACGCCACCCGCGACGCCGCCTACGTCCGCGAGCACTTCTTCGGCGCCGACCCGGTGCTGAGGCGGATGGCCGAGTCGCTGACCGACGAACGGATCGTCGAGTGCTTCGGCTCCTCGCGGGCGGGCCACGAGCCGCGCAAGGTGTACGCCGCCTACCGCGCGGCCGTGGAGCACTCCGGCGCGCCGACCGTGATCCTGGTCCAGACGGTCAAGGGCCACACGCTCGGTCCGGGGTTCGAGTCGCGCAACGCAAACCACCAGATGAAGAAGCTCTCCGGCCAGGAGTTCCGCGCGATGCGCGACCGGCTGGACCTCCCCATCCCCGACAGCGCCCTGGGCGAGGAGCTGGTGCCCTACGCCCACCCCGGTCCCGACTCCCCCGAGGTGCGGTACCTGAAGGAGCGCCGCGCCGCGCTGGGCGGTCCCGCCCCGGAGCGCCGGTTCCACGCGGTCGGGCTGCCCACGCCGTCCGAGAAGCCCTTCGCGGCCCTGGCCAAGGGGTCCGGCAAGCAGGAGATCGCCACGACGATGGCGTTCGTCCGGCTGGTGAAGGACCTGATGCGGGAGAAGGGCACCGGCGCGCGCTGGGTGCCGATCGTCCCGGACGAGGCCCGCACCTTCGGCATGGAGTCGCTGTTCCCGACCGCCGGGATCTACTCGCCCCTCGGCCAGACCTACGACCCGGTCGACCGCGACCAACTCCTGTACTACAAGGAGGCCGTCGACGGTCAGATCCTCAACGAGGGGATCACCGAGGCCGGTTCGATGGCCGAGTTCACGGCCGCCGCCACCGCGTACGCCACGCACGGCGAGCCGATGATCCCGTTCTACATCTTCTACTCGATGTTCGGCTGGCAGCGCACGGCCGACCAGATGTGGGCGCTCGCCGACCAGCTCGGCCGCGGCTTCCTCATCGGCGCCACGGCGGGCCGCACGACGATGACCGGCGAGGGCCTCCAGCACGCCGACGGCCACTCCCCGCTGATCGCCTCCACCAACCCGGCGGCGATCGCGTACGACCCGGCGTTCGCCTACGAGGTGGCCGTGATCGTCCGGGACGGCCTGCGGCGGATGTACGGGCCGGACCCGTCCCGACACGAGGACGTCTTCTACTACCTGACCGTCTACAACGAGCCGAAGGTCCAGCCGCCGATGCCCGAGGGCGTCGAGGAGGGCATCCTGCGGGGGCTGTACCGCTTCCGCGAGGGCACCGTGCCCGCGTCCCCGTCCGGGGACGCCGCCCCGCGCATCCAGCTGCTGGCCTCCGGCACCGCGATCCACTGGGCGCTGGACGCCCAGCGAATGCTCGCCGACGACTGGGGCGTGGCCGCCGACGTGTGGTCCGCCACCTCCTGGAGCGAGCTGCGCCGTGATGCCCTGTCCTGCGACGCGGCGCAGCTCAGGGGCGAGGACCGGACCCCGTACGTCACCCGCGCTCTGCAGGGCGCGCCCGGTCCGGTCCTCGCCGTCAGCGACTGGATGCGGGCCGTCCCGGACCAGATCAGCCAGTGGGTCGAGCAGGACTGGTCCTCGCTGGGCACCGACGGCTTCGGCCTGTCGGACACCCGCGAGGCCGCCCGCCGCCACTTCGGCGTGGACGCCGAGTCGATCACGGTCGCGGCCCTGGACCGGCTGGCCCGGCGCGGCGAGGTCAAGCGGGAGACGGTGCGCGAGGCCGCCGAGCGCTACGGCCTGGCCTGACGTCCCCCGCGGCCGGAGCCCGGCCGGAGCCTTCGGGGGTGCCCCGAGGCTCCGGCCGGCGGCCGTCACGGGCCCTCTCCGGGCGGGGAGCAGGGCCCGCCGCCACGGGATCGGGGAGACCGGCAGTGTGCCGCCGGCGGCGGAGAGGAGGCCGTAAGCGGCGTTCCCCGACGTTCCCCGACGTTTCCCCCACCCCGGTCGACCCGACCGCACGTCGACAGCGGCTCCGGAGCCGCGCGCTCCGGCGGGATGATGGCCCCATGCGCGCTGCCCGGCTGATCAAGATGGTGTTGCTCCTCCAGACCCGTCGGTCCATGACCGCCGCCGAGCTGGCCGAGAGGCTGGAGGTCTCCGAGCGGACGGTGGCCCGGGACGTGCTGGCGCTGTCGGAGGCCGGCATCCCCGTCTACGCGGACCGCGGCCGGGCCGGCGGATACCGGCTGGTCGGCGGCTACCGCACCCGGCTGACGGGGCTGGGGCGCGACGAGGCGGAGGCGCTGTTCCTGTCCGGGGTGCCCTCCGCGCTGCGGGACATGGGGCTGGAGGACGCGGCGTCGGCGGCCCGGTTGAAGGTGGCGGCGGCGCTCACGCCCGAGCTGGCCGACGCCCCGCACAGCGCGGCGCAGCGGTTCCACCTGGACGCCCCCGGCTGGTGGCAGCCGCCGGAGAGCCCGAAGGAGCTGCCGGCGATCGCCGAGGCCGTGTGGGACGACCGGTGCCTGGCCGTGCGCTACCGCCGCCGGGACGGGGAGGTGGAGCGGACGCTGGAGCCGTACGGCCTGGTGCTCAAGGCGGGCGTCTGGTACCTCGTGGCCCGCGTGGAGGGCGACCACCGCGTCTACCGGGTGGACCGCTTCGCCTCGGTCCGCCCCCTCGACGAGGGCTTCGCGCGGGACGAGGGGTTCGACCTGTCCGGCTTCTGGGAGGAGCGCTCCGCCGCCTTCGCCCGCTCGATCCTGCGGGAGAGCGCGGTGGTGCGGCTGACGGAGGCCGGGGCCCGCGCGCTGCGGTACGTCACCGACCGGACGGCGGCCGACGAGGCGCTGGCGCGGGGGGAGACCGACGGGCAGGGGCGGATCACCGTCACCCTGCCCGTCGAGTCCCCGGACGTCGCCTACACCCAACTCCTCTCCCTCGGCCCGGAGTGCGAGGTGCTGGGCCCGCCCGAGCTGCGCGAGCGGATGGCGGAGGCGGCCGAGCGCACGGCCGCGCTCTACCGGTAGGCCCCCGTAGGGGCGGCGCGCCTACCGGTAGTCCTCGGCGCTCGCCCGCCTGCCGCCGTGGACGACCTCGATGAAGTAGCGCCAGCCGTCGGGCCGCGAGCCGTCGGTGTCCGTGAAGTCGTACTCCCGGGCGAGCTGTCCGCTGGAGAGCGACTGTCCGTTCCAGCGCGCCACCTCGGGGTCGCACGCCAGGGCCGCGACCGCCCGGCCGATGTAGGCGGGCGACTCGGCGATGGCGAAGTGGGGCTCCTTGGCGACGGCGTCGCGCCAGTTCTCCTCGGTCACCCCGAAGTGGTCGAGCATCTCCTCCGAGCGCAGGAAGCCCGGGGAGATGCAGACCGCCGTGCAGCCGTACCCCTTCAGCTCCTCGGCGAGACCGTAGGCCATCCGGATCGGGGCGTTCTTGGCCAGGTCGAAGAAGAGGTTGCCGCGGTACCGGTCGCCGTTGTACTCGGCCGTGCCGTCGGTGACCTCCACCACCAGGCCGCCCGGCCGGCGGACCAGCAGGGGCAGCGCGTGGTGGCTGGTGACGAGGTGGGTCTCGACGCCGAGGCGGAGCATGCGCAGCCCCTTGGCCAGGTCGACCTCCCACACCTTCGTGTCGAAGTCGAGCAGGTGGTCGCCGCCCCAGACGTCGTTGACCAGGACGTCGAGCCGCCCGTGGTCGCGGTCGATCCGCTCCACCAGGGCGCGCACCCGCTCCGGTTCGAGGTGGTCGGTCGGCACGGCGACGCCGGTGCCCCCGGCCGCCGTGACCAGCTCGGCGGTCCCCTCGATCGTCTCGGTCGGGCGGCCCACCTCGCTGACGCTCTCCCGGGTGGTGCGGCCGGTGACGTACACCGTCGCGCCCGCCCGGCCCAGTTCCACGGCGATCGCCCGGCCCGCGCCCCGGGTCGCCCCCGCCACCAGGGCGACCTTGCCCGCCAGGGTTTTCTCCACCGCTGCTGTGCTCACGTGCGTGCTCCTCCTTCGGATGCGTACGCCGGGCACGCTGCCGGCGATACCCGACACCTTCCGTCGGGATTTCCGTCGGGATTTCCGCCGGGTTTTCCGTCGGATTCGCGCCGGGTTTCTCCCCGGGGTCCCCGCCGGCCCCTCCGGCCTCGCGGCCGTGGGGGCGGTTCAGGGGGCCGGCGGGGCGAGGGGCTCCAGGGAACGCCCCATCAGCACGTCGTCCGCGTAGCCGTTCTCCAGCAGGAACTCCCCGGGCAGCACGCCCTCCACCCGGAAGCCCTCGGACTCGTAGAGGGCCCGCGCGGGCGCGTTGTGGCCCAGCACCCGCAGGGTGATCCGGGAGGCGCCCTGCCGCCGCGCCTCGTCCATCGCCGCCCGCAGCAGCGCCCGGCCCACTCCCCTGCCGCGCGCCCGATCGTCCACCACCAGCCCCTGGATCTGGCGGACGTGGGCGTTGCAGGCCAGTTCGGTGGGCCGCACCAGTCGGACGTAGCCCGCGAGCCGCCCGTCCAGTTCGGCGACGAGGAACTGCCAGGGGCGGTGGGTGGAGTCGAAGAAGGGGTCGTACGGGGGCCGCGGCCGGGGGGTCACGGCGTGCGTCGGCGACCAGGTGCGCCGGTCGAGCTCTCCGAGGGCCTCTCCGTCGTCGGAGTCGGCGGCGCGTATGACGGGCTGTGCTGACATGCGGTCACTGTGCCTCGCCATCGGGCGCGGCGTCCATCAGGATTGCCCCATGCGCATCGCTGTCACCGGCTCGTCCGGTCTCATCGGCCGGGCCCTCGTCACCTCCCTGCGCGCGTACGGCCACGAGGTCGTACGCCTGGTACGGCGCCCCGCCCGGGCCGGGGACGAGGTGGAGTGGGACCCGATACGGCAGTACGTGGACGCCGCCGGGCTCGTCGGCTGCGAGGCCGTGGTGCACCTGGCGGGCGCGGGGATCGGCGACAGGCGCTGGACGGAGGAGTACAAGCGGACGATCCGCGACAGCCGGGTCCTGGGCACGGCCGCGATCGCCGAGGCCGCCGCCTCGCTGGACACCCCGCCGCGGACGCTGATCGTCGGCAGCGCCGTCGGGTACTACGGCGACACCGGCGACCGCGCCGTGGACGAGAGCGCGCCGCCCGGCAGCGGCTTCCTCGCGGACGTCTGCCAGGAGTGGGAGGAGGCCGCGGCGGCGGCCGAGGAGGCGGGCGTCCGGACGGTGTACGCCCGCACCGGCCTGGTGGTGGCCCGGCACGGCGGCGCGTGGGGACGGCTGTTCCCGATCTTCACGGCGGGGCTCGGCGGACGGCTGGGCAGCGGCCGCCAGTACTGGAGCCACATCGCGCTGCACGACCACATCGCCGCGCTGCGGCACCTGCTGGAGAACGAGGAGCTGTCCGGGCCCGTCAACCTCACCGCGCCCGAGCCGGTCACCCAGCGCGAGGTGGCCGCCGCGATGGGGCGGGTGCTGCACCGTCCGACGGTCCTCACGGTGCCCGCGCCCGTGCTGCGGGCGGTGCTCGGGGAACTCTCCGTGGACGTGCTCGGCAGTCGACGGGTGCTGCCGCGGCGGCTGTCGGAGTCCGGGTTCACGTTCGCCTTCCCCGGCATCGAGGACGCCATCCGGGCGGCTCTGCGCTGACCCCGCCGGCCGCACGCGCCCGGCACGCCGGGGGGGGACGTACGACCGCGCTCCCCGACGTGCGCCTCCCGCGCGCCCTTGCGCGACCGTCGTGCGACCGTGTCCGCTCCGTACGCGCTGTCCACGACCTCGCCGATCCCCGAGGTCGAACCGGTGCGCGAGTCGGACGCGTTTCCAGCGGGCAGGAACCTCCAGGACGCGCACCTCGCGCCGACGCGTCAACCAGGGGAGGGTCCATGCTCGGCAGCGCACTCCGTCCGAGTTCCGACCGGGACACCGCCGACGTCGCCGTCATCGGCGCGGGACTCGCGGGCCTGGCCGCCGCACACCACCTGACCGCCGCCGGGCTGCGGGTGACCGTGCTGGAGGCGACCGGGACCATCGGCGGCCGGATGACCACCGAGGAGGTCGACGGCTACCGGATGGACCGCAGCGGCCGACTGCTCTCCTCCGACTGGCCCGAGCTGAGCCGCTGCCCCGGCCTGGAGCGGCTCTCCCTGCGCCCCTTCGCCTCCGGGGTCCTGCTCCACAGCGGCGACCGGGCGCTCCGCGTCGGCCCGCCCCGCGCACCGCGGAGCGCCCGAGGCGCGAAGGCGGGCGGACGGGCGGGCGCACGCGCCGCGGCGAGCGCCCTGGCCGGTGCCCGGCGCCCCCTGAGCGGCACCCTGGACCTGGCGCGGCTGCGCGCACAGCTCGCCCGGCTCGCCGTCACCCCCGCGGAGCGGCTGCGGGCCAGGCCCGAACTGCCCGTCGCCCAGGCCCTGGCCGCCCGCGGCGTCCCGGCCCGCACGGTCGAGGGCCTGCTGCGGCCCCTGCTCGGCGCGCTGCTGTGCGACCCGGACCTGACGACCTCCAGCCGGGTCGGCGACCTGGCGCTGCGCGGCTTCGCCCGCGGCGGCCTGTGCCTGCCCGCGGGCGGCGCGGCGGCCGTGCCCGCGCTGCTGGCCGAGGGGCTGCCGGCGGGCACCGTCCGCACCGGGGTGCGCGCGGTCTCGGTCTCCACGAACGCCGTGGTGACGCGCGAGCACGGCACCGTCCGCTGCCGCGCGGTGCTCATCGCCACCGGCGCGCACGACGCGGCGGAGCTGCTGCCGGGCCTGCGGGTGCCGGACTTCCACCCGATCACCGTGCTCCACCACGCGGTGGACGAGCGGGCGCCGACCGCCGAGCCCCACCTGCTGATCGACGCCGACCGGCGCGGCCCGGTGGCGTACACCATGGTGACCAGCGCCGTCGACCCCTCGCGCGTCCGGCCGGGCCGCGCCCTGGTCACCTCCGTGGTGCTCGGCCCCGCCGCGGCCGAGCCCGTCGGCGAGCTGGACCGGGCGGCCCGCGCCCAGCTCGCCGTGTTGTACGGCGCGCCGACCGGCCGCTGGCACCTGCTGGCCGCCCACCACGACGCGCGGGCCGTCCCCGCGATGCCCGCCCCGCACGACCCGAGGCGCCCCGTGCGCGTGCTGGACGGCCTGTACGTCTGCGGGGACCACCGCGACACCTCCAGCCCCCAGGGCGCCCTGCGCTCGGCCCGCCGCGCCGCGGACGCGATCCGCCGCGACTTCGGCATCCGGCCGCTCCCCGAGGAGGAGGGCGACGCGCTCTCCGCCGTCGCCTGACGCCGTACGGCCGCGCTCACGGGCTCCCCCACGGCCGCCTCGCGCCCCCGCCGACGGGACCGTGCCGGCCCGGCGGATCGGTTCGGCACGGTCGGTTCGGGGCCGTCGATCCGGGTCCGTCAGTTCAGGGCGGCGACGCGTTCGCGGTAGGTGCGCACCGGCGTGGCGTCCCGGTAGGGCTCCAGCCGGCGCTCGAAGTCCTTCACGTACTCGTGCGCCCGCACCGACCGCATCTCCGCCGCCTGCTGCGCCGCCTCCGCGGCCAGGGCACACGCCTGCTCCACGTCGCCCAGCCCCAGCCGGGCCGTGGCCAGCACCACCTTGCAGAACAGCCGGCTGCGGACGTAGCCCGCGCCCCGCAGTTGCAGGGAGCGCTCCGCGTGCTGGGCCGCCGCCCGGTACTGCTGGAGGTCCCGGTGGCAGTGGCCGAACTCGTCGGCGAGCTGCGCCTCGTCGAAGAACCGCGCCCAGTGCGGCACCTCGTCGCCCGGTCGCGCCTGCTCCAGCGCCCGCTCGGCGCGGGCCAGCGACGCCGCGCAGGCCCGTACCTCGCCCAGCACCCCGTGCCCGCGCGCCTCCACCGCGTGGAGCAGCGCCTGGACGACCGGGGGGACCGAGGAGCCCACGCCCTGCTGGGCGACCCGCGCCAGTTGCACCGCCTCCCGACCGTGCCCGAGGTACACCGCCTGCCGGCTCATCGTCACCAGGACGTAGCTGCCGTACGCCCGGTCCCCCGCGGCCTGGGAGAGCCGCAGCGCCTGGACGAAGTAGCGCTGTGCCAGCCCGTGCGCCGCGATGTCGTACGCCGTCCACCCCGCCAGGCGGGTCAGGTCGGCCACCGCCGCGAACAGGCGGCGGCCGGTCTGCTCCCCGTAGGTGCCGCGCAGCATCGGCTCGGCCTCGTGCTCCAGGTAGCGCACCAGCGCCTGCCGGGCGTGGCCGCCGCCGTAGGCGTGGTCGAGCGTGCGGAACAGCTCGCCGACCGAGCGCAGCGCGGCGATGTCCCCGGCGGTGACCCGCTGGCCGGGGCCGCGCTCGACCCGCTCGACGCGGGCCGCCTGCCCCGCGCGGGGCGGCGGAACGGCGGCGGGCCCGCGGCCCTGCGGGGGCACCCGCGGGGCCTCCGGCGCCGGCTCGCCGCGGGCGACGCGCTCGTCGGGGCGGCCGATCAGCCAGTCCCGGCTGGGCACGACCAGCCCGGCGGGGGTGAAGGCGATCTTCCGCAGTTCGGCGTGGCTGCCGGTGTCCTTGCGCCACAGCCCGCCGACGATGTCCACCGCCTCGCCTGGCGTGGCCGCGAACTCCAGTCCGGCGTAGACCGGGGCGCACGCGTCCAGACCCAGGTCCTGGGCGGTGAGCCTGCGTCCGAGGCGGCGGGTGAAGACCTCGGCGATCAGCGCGGGGGTCGTGCCGCGCGGCTGCTGGCCGCGCAGCCAGCGCGTCACCGAGGTCTTGTCGTAGCGGAGGTCCAGCCCGTGCTCCAACCCGAGTTGGTCGACCCGTCGCGCCAGGCCGGCGTTGGAGAACCCGGCCTCGGCGATGAGGGCTGCGAGCTGGCGGTTGGGGGTGCGCTGGGAAGGTTTCCCAGGTCGTTCCGTCGACATCGGCTTTGCGGTCTCCTGCCTCACGGCTTTCCCTACGACAGACGCCGGGGCGCCCTGCTGGAACGGCGCGAATGTAGCGGTCCGGACGGCTCTTCCGGAGGCCTGCGCCCAGGTTTCATCCGTACGTGTGAGACCGGGGCGGGTTCCGGCCGCCCGACGGCCACCCCGCACCGCGCCGTACAGTGGCTGCCGGGACGTGGGAGAGGCCCGCGACGACCCGAGGAGGAGCCGCGTGAGCGAGCTGCGCTTTGTGCACCTGGGCTTCGGCGAGAACGCCGTGGAGTATCTGGCGGCCTGGCGGAAGCAGCGCGAGGTCCACGCGGCGCGCGTCGCCGACGAGATCCCCGACACCTGCCTGCTGCTGGAGCACCAGCCGGTCTACACCGCCGGGCGCCGCACCGAGGAGAGCGAGCGGCCGCTGGACGGCACCCCCGTGGTGGACGTGGACCGCGGCGGCAAGATCACCTGGCACGGTCCCGGTCAGCTCGTCGGCTACCCGATCGTCAGGCTGCCCGACCCGGTGGACGTCATCGCCCACGTGCGGCGCCTGGAGGAGGCCATGATCCGCACCTGTGCCGAGTTCGGCCTGGAGACCACCCGGATCGAGGGCCGCAGCGGGGTGTGGGTGCTGGGCGATCCGAAGCAGAAGCCCGACCTGGGCGGGCTGCGGCTCGACTTCGATCCCGCGCTCCGCGAGGAGGGCGAGTACGACGCCCGGCTGCGGGGTCCCGAGTACGCCCCCTCCAACGCCGGCCAGCGCGGCGAGGACCGCAAGCTCGGCGCGATCGGCGTCCGCGTCGCCAAGGGCGTCACCATGCACGGCTTCGCCCTCACCTGCGACTCGGACACCACCTGGTTCGACCGCATCGTGCCGTGCGGCATCCGGGACGCCGGCGTCACCTCGCTCTCGCGGGAGCTGGGCAGGGAGGTGACGGTCGCGGAGGTCCTGCCGGTGATGGAGAAGCACCTGCGGGCGGTGCTGGAGTCGGAGGAGCCCCTCCCCCGCGCCGTCTGACCCGGACAAGCCGAGGCGTACGCTTGTCCGTGCCGAAGAATCGAAGGCCGTACCAACAAAAGGGGAGTGCCGGACGTGTCCGCTGTCGCACCCGACGGTAGGAAGCTGCTACGCCTGGAGGTCCGGAACAGCCAGACCCCCATCGAGCGCAAGCCCGAGTGGATCAAGACCCGGGCGAAAATGGGCCCCGAGTACAACGCCCTCCAGTCCCTGGTGAAGCGCGAGGGCCTGCACACGGTCTGCCAGGAGGCGGGCTGTCCCAACATCTTCGAGTGCTGGGAGGACCGCGAGGCGACCTTCCTCATCGGTGGCGAACAGTGCACCCGGCGCTGCGACTTCTGCCAGATCGACACCGGCAAGCCGGCCGAGTTCGACCGCGACGAGCCGCGTCGCGTGGCCGAGTCCGTGAAGCAGATGGAGCTGCGGTACGCCACGGTCACCGGCGTCGCGCGCGACGACCTGCCCGACGGCGGTGCCTGGCTGTACGCCGAGACCGTCCGCCAGATCCACGCCATGGTGCCCGGCACCGGCGTCGAGCTGCTGATCCCCGACTTCAACGCGGTGCCCGAGCAGCTCGCCGAGGTCTTCTCCTCGCGTCCGGAGGTGCTGGCGCACAACGTCGAGACGGTCCCGCGGATCTTCAAGCGCATCCGTCCGGCCTTCCGCTACGAGCGCTCCCTGGAGGTGATCACCCGGGCCCGCGAGGACGGTCTGGTCACCAAGTCCAACCTGATCCTGGGGCTGGGCGAGACCCGCGAGGAGGTCAGCCAGGCCCTGCGCGACCTCCACGAGGCGGGCTGCGAGCTGATCACCATCACCCAGTACCTGCGCCCCTCGCCCCGGCACCACCCGGTGGAGCGCTGGGTGAAGCCGCAGGAGTTCGTGGAGCTGAAGGAGGAGGCGGAGGAGATCGGCTTCGCGGGCGTCATGTCCGGCCCGCTGGTCCGCTCCTCCTACCGCGCCGGTCGGCTGTACCGGCAGGCGATCGAGCGCCGGGACGCCACCGCCGCCTGACGCGCGGCGCCCGCCCGGCGTCTTCACCCGCTCGCGGCCGGTTCTTTCCGGTGCCTTTGACCGTTGTGTCATCCTCCGGTAACACCGGACGGTGATGATGGGAGCGCGGATCGCTCACGTCATGTGCCGCACGAGGCCCGTCGTCCCGAGGGGATGCTCGATGAACACGACTCTGCGGGTTCTGGAGAGACTGGAGGGGCTCCTGCTGCCCGGTGGGCAGCGGGTGGCACGCCGCAACGCCTGGTCGGCGGTCCTGGAGGGCCGCCGCCGGGCGCGGGCGCGCGGCGAGGCCACCGCCGTGCTGGAGGCCGCGGCGACCCGGTCCAGGCGGGCGACGTAGACTTCGCCGTATGGCGAGGAAGGAAACTACCGAGAATCCCCCGGGGCGGCTCAAGCAGATCGCCCTGACGTACAAGATGACCCGGCGCGTTGACAAGAAGGTCGGCTTCGTCATCGCGGGCGTGGGCATCGTCACCTTCGGTGTTCTCCTCGCGATCGGCTTCTGGGTCGGTCATCCGATCTACCTGGGCATCCTGGGCTTCCTGCTGGCCTTCCTCGCGATGGCGATCGTCTTCGGACGGCGTGCCGAGCGGGCGGCCTTCAGCCAGATGGAGGGCCAGCCGGGGGCGGCGGCGGCCGTGCTGGAGAACTTCGGCCGCGGCTGGACGGTCACCCCGGCGGTGGCCATGAACCGGCAGCAGGACGTCGTCCACCGGGCCGTCGGCAAGGGCGGCATCGTGCTCGTCGGGGAGGGCAACCCCAACCGGCTGCGCGGCCTGATGGCCTCCGAGAAGAAGCGCATGGCGCGCATCGTCGGCGGCGGCGTCCCGGTCCACGAGGTGCTCGTGGGCACCGGCGAGGGTCAGACCGAGCTGAAGAAGCTCCGCACCAAGCTGCTCAAGCTGCCCCGCGTGCTCCAGGGCCCCCAGGTCACGGAGGTGAACGACCGGCTGCGGGCCATGGGCGACCTGATGAGCAACCTGCCGCTGCCCAAGGGGCCGATGCCGCGCGGCATGCGGATGCCGAAGGGCCCGACCCGCCGCTGAGGTCCCGGCCGGGAACACACCGGGAACACAGGGGGCGCGGCACGGACGCGCGAACACGGCGAACACGGCGGCGGCCCGGAACCT
>NZ_BAAASZ010000020.1:488912-510541 GCF_039533145.1 Streptomyces macrosporus | reverse complement strand
CCCGGAACCGAGGTTCCGGGCCGCCGCCGTGTTCGCCGTGTTCGCGTGGTGCCGTGTCGGGGGTGGGTGCCGGGTGGGTTTCCGGTCAGATCCTCACCTGGACGGCGCCGGAGAGCCGGTCGTGCAGGCCGCGGGAGTCGCGGTCCCAGACGAGGGCCGGGACGGCGAGCGCCAGCAGGACCGTGCGGAGGATCGCGCGGGGCAGCGTGAGCCGGCCCCCGTTCACCGAGATCACGCGCAGGCCCATCAGCCGCTTGCCGGGGGTGGAGCCGACCGTGCCGACGGTGAGGATGCCGAGCACCACGAAGACCAGCAGGGCCCAGTTGCCGGCCGCGCGGAAGTCGCCGCCCGTGAGCAGACCGTATGCGATCAGGAGGCACAGGCCCCAGTCGACGCAGATCGCGACGATCCTCCGCCCGGGCGGGGCGATCGATCCCGGCCCCTCTTCGGGCAGGCCCAGCCGCTCGCCGCGGTAACCGAAGTCCGCGCCCATCTGCTCGGCCGCCGCTCGGGGGCCGGAGAGCCACGATCCGATTGCTTGCCTGTTGTCCACCCGACCACGGTAACGCGCTCCCTTCCCGGGTACCCGACGGGGTTGACGCGGAGCGCGCGGACGCGCCCGATCCCGTCGGCGCGTCCGCTCGCACGTCCGTCTGGTTAACATCGCCGAAACGAACGGGTCATGGCCGAGAAATCCCGCAAACCTATCGTCGAGCCCAGCAGGACACCGCACTGGACTGCCACTCGAGCTGCCACCCCCGTCCCCTCGCGGCGGGACTAGGAGGACTTGGATGTTCCAGAACGCCGACGAGGCAAAGAAGTACATCTCGGACAACGACGTCAAGTTCATCGACGTCCGCTTCTGCGACCTGCCGGGCGTCATGCAGCACTTCACGATCCCGGCCTCCTCGTTCGACCCGTCCGAGATGCAGGCCTTCGACGGATCCTCGATCCGCGGCTTCCAGGCGATCCACGAATCCGACATGGCGCTGCTGCCGGACCTGTCCACCGCCCGCCTGGACCCGTTCCGCCGGGACAAGACGCTCAACATCAACTTCTTCATCCACGACCCGATCACCGGCGAGCAGTACAGCCGTGACCCGCGCAACGTGGCCAAGAAGGCGGAGGCGTACCTCACCTCCAGCGGCATCGCGGACACCGCGTACTTCGGACCCGAGGCCGAGTTCTACGTCTTCGACAGCGTCCGCTTCGAGACCAGCGCGAACCAGTCCTTCTACCACATCGACTCCGAGGCCGGCGCCTGGAACACCGGCGCGCTGGAGGACAACCGCGGCTACAAGGTCCGCTACAAGGGCGGCTACTTCCCGGCCCCGCCGGTCGACCACTTCGCCGACCTGCGCGCCGAGATGTCCCTGGAGCTGGAGAAGGCCGGCCTGCAGGTCGAGCGCCAGCACCACGAGGTCGGCACCGCCGGCCAGGCGGAGATCAACTACAAGTTCAACACGCTGCTGGCCGCCGCCGACGACCTGATGCTGTTCAAGTACATCATCAAGAACGTCGCCTGGCGCAACGGCAAGACCGCGACCTTCATGCCGAAGCCGATCTTCGGCGACAACGGCTCGGGCATGCACGTCCACCAGTCGCTGTGGCAGGGCGGCGAGCCGCTCTTCTACGACGAGCAGGGCTACGCGGGCCTGTCGGACACCGCCCGCTACTACATCGGCGGCATCCTCAAGCACGCCCCGTCGCTGCTGGCCTTCACCAACCCGACGGTGAACTCCTACCACCGCCTGGTCCCCGGCTTCGAGGCCCCGGTCAACCTGGTGTACTCGCAGCGCAACCGCTCCGCCGCGATGCGCATCCCGATCACCGGCTCGAACCCGAAGGCCAAGCGCGTCGAGTTCCGCGCCCCGGACCCGTCCTCCAACCCGTACCTGGCGTTCTCGGCGCTGCTGCTGGCCGGCCTGGACGGCATCAAGAACAAGATCGAGCCGGCCGAGCCGATCGACAAGGACCTCTACGAGCTGGCTCCGGAGGAGCACGCCAACGTCCCGCAGGTCCCGACCTCCCTCGACGCCGTCCTCGACGCCCTGGAGGAGGACAACGAGTACCTGCAGGCGGGCGGCGTCTTCACCGCGGACCTGATCGAGACCTGGATCGACTACAAGCGGACCAACGAGATCGCCCCGATCCAGCTCCGTCCGCACCCGCACGAGTTCGAGCTCTACTTCGACATCTGATCGGTCCCGGAGACGCCGCTCCCCCGGTGCCTCCGCCGATCCGCCGCCGCGGGGGCCTCGGGGGACTCCCGCGGCGGCGGCACGGGCCGTCGGCCGCGCGTCACACGGCGTGGGGTCGGCGGCCCTCGCGCGTTCGGGATGCCGGGGGGCCGGCATCCTGGTGGGCGTGTCCGAGCCCGCGCCCCTTCCCGACGCCCCCGAGCCTCCGCCGGAGGGGCGGCCGCCCGTCCTGTGCCGGATGTGCGGCAGGCCGCTGCGGGACCGGCAGGCCAGGCTGTGGGGGCTCGGGCCCGAGTGCCGGGAGAAGTTGGCGGTGCGGTCCGCGCCGCGGACGGCGGGCTGGGACGTGGCGCAGGAGACGCTGCCCGGCCTGGAGCCCGGGGACACGGCGGATTGCGGGGGCACGGCGTCCCCGGAGCGCTCCGCCGGCGGAGGGGACGCCCCGCGGCGGGCGTGACGGGCCGTGCCGGTGGGTTTGCCGGTGGGTTTTCACCCGCTTCGGGGTGGTGCGTTTGACCGTCGCTCCCCGGCCTCCCAGGGTGAGGAGGTGTCGTGCCCGCGCCCACCCGGGAGGTTTCCGTGACCAACCGCATCGACCAGCCGCGCGCCTTCGACCTCGTCGGCGATCCGCTGCTGGTGGCCGGCGTCGGCGCCGGGTTCGAGGCCGACCTGCGGTACCGCGTCGGGGAGGGCCACCACGAGGTCGGCGGGGCCTTCGACGTGGGAGGCGGAACCGGTCGCCACGCCCAGTTCCAGGTCCGGGTGGACCTCGGCGGCGTGACGTTCCGGCTGGACCGGCTCGTCGTCCAGGTCTTCGAGATCAGCCCCGGGGACGGCAGCGAGATCGGCGTGGCGAGCGTGCCCGTGATCTACGGGCCGCGGATCGTGCCGGGCTACACCGGCTACCGGGAGCACACGGTCGCCCGGGGCGAGACCCTGTCGACCGTCGCCCGGATCCACTACGGCAACGCCGGGCTGTACGAGTGGCTCGTGCGGGCCAATCCGCAGCTCGACGACCCCGACCTGCTCGTCCCCGGACAGGTGCTGCGCGTCCCCCTCGGCCCCTGAGTCCGTGGGGCCGAGGGCCGCCGGGCCGTCCGCCGTCCCCTCACCTCCGCCGACGGCTCCTGGTGCGCCGGTAGCCGAAGGGGCCGGGCAGGTCCATGGAGGTGGTGCGGCGGCCGGTGGAGCTGACGGTGTGGCGCGGGCCCCTGCCGCCGCCCAGGGTGACCGACCACGAGCGGCGGCCGATGTTCAGCCGGACGCCGGGCAGGATGCGGAAGCTCTTGCGGAACGTGACGGCCATGCGGCCCTCCTTCTCGGTTGCCTTCCCGCTCGCCGGTGGGAACAGCGGGGGGAACAGGTGTACGCGTTCCGTGTTCCCGCCTCCGCGGCCGGCGAACTCGGCGCCGTCCCGGTGGCGTTCGGGCGGGCCGCGCGCGGGCGGGGTCAGTCCGAGGAGTCCCGGTCGTCCCGGTCGTCCCGGTCGGCCGGCTCGTCCGGTTCCCGGAAGCTCGGTGCCAGGGGTCCGCGGTCGCTCTCGTCCTCGGTGACGAGGGGGGTGGCGGTGGTGTCGTCCAGGAACGCCCGCTCCACCGCCGGGTCGTCCTCCAGCGGCCTCGTCGGCGTCCGCTCCCGGTCCCGCCGGTCGTCGCCGTTCTCCGGCCGGTCGGGGGTGTCGGAGGGCTTCGCGTGCTGGTCGGACATGAGGGCTCCTCCCTTCCCGGTACGGGGACGGTCCCGTCGGGTACCCCCGCGGGCGCCGTGAACGCCACCGCCGGGCCGGACCTCCGCCGCTCCTGGCATCCGCCGTCCGGGTGAACCCGTCGGAGGCGCCGAGGCCCCGGGGAGAAAGCGTTTTCCGGCCTTTTCCGGTCCGCGCGGCCGGCGCGGGGCGTCCCTCCGGTGGCTGCCCCCGGAGGGCGGACGTACCTTCTTTCGAAGAACTGCACAGGCGTGCGGAGAGCGCACGCACCCGCCCGTACGGCCGGTCTCTCGGCCCGTCGCACGCATACGGGCGTCCGACGGCGCGGGGGATTCCTTCCACGGTCCCCGCGTCCGGGAAACCGTCCGGCGGACCCGGCGCGAACAACCGGGTCCCGGGCGCCGAGCGCG
Organism: Streptomyces macrosporus; assembly: GCF_039533145.1. NCBI lineage: Bacteria > Bacillati > Actinomycetota > Actinomycetes > Kitasatosporales > Streptomycetaceae > Streptomyces > Streptomyces macrosporus. The sequence continues at coordinate 506,225 of NZ_BAAASZ010000020.1, read as the reverse complement.
GCGGAGGTGATCCGTGGCCACGCAGACAGAACCCCTCTTGGAACCCCCCGGAGTCGAGGACGGCGCCGCCGTCTGGCGCATCGCCCGCGACTCCCGGACGCTCGACCTGAACTCCTCCTACAGCTACCTGCTGTGGTTCCGGGACTTCGCCGCCACCTCCGTGGTGGCGCGCGGCGACGACGGCGAGCCGGTCGGCTTCGTCACCGGCTACGTCCGTCCCGAACGGCCCGGCACGCTCGTCGTCTGGCAGATCGCCGTGGAGGAGCGGCAGCGCGGGCGGGGCCTGGCCGGGGCCATGCTGGACCACCTGGCCGCCCGGCTGCGGCCCCGGGGGGTGCGGCACCTGGAGACCACCGTCACGCCGGCGAACACCGCGTCCGACCGGCTGTTCACCGTCTTCGCCCGACGGCACGGCGCCGCGCTCAGGCGCGAGGTGCTGTTCGACGGCGGGCTCTTCCCCGACGCCCACGAACCGGAGGTGCTGTACCGGATCGGTCCGCTTCCCTGACCCGCTCCACGGCCGTGAGCGATCCACCCGTCCGGGAGGGACTCACCGAGGAGGACACGTCATGACCACCACCGCAACCGAGACGTCCGTCTTCGAGGTCCTGGAGTCGGAGGTGCGCAGCTACTGCCGCGGCTGGCCCGCCGTCTTCGACCGGGCGCAGGGCAGCCGCATGTACGACGAGGACGGCCGCGCCTGGCTGGACTTCTTCGCCGGGGCCGGCGCCCTCAACTACGGGCACAACAACAAGGTCCTCAAGCGCGCCCTGCTGGACTACCTGGAACGGGACGGCGTCACCCACGGTCTGGACATGTCCACCACCGCCAAGCGGGCCTTCCTGGAGACGTTCCGGGACCTGATCCTGGAGCCGCGCGGGCTGGACCACAAGGTGATGTTCCCCGGCCCCACCGGCGCCAACGCCGTCGAGGCGGCGCTGAAGCTGGCCCGCAAGGTCACGGGGCGGGAGACGGTGGTGTCGTTCACCAACGCCTTCCACGGCATGTCGCTGGGCGCCCTGGCGGTCACCGGCAACGCCTTCAAGCGGGCGGGCGCCGGCATCCCGCTGGTGCACAGCGTGCCCATGCCCTTCGACAACTACCTCGACGGCAGGGTCCCGGACTTCCTCTGGTTCGAGCGGCTGCTGGGGGACCGGGGGTCCGGGCTGAACCGGCCGGCCGCGGTGATCGTCGAGACGATCCAGGGCGAGGGCGGCGTCAACGTGGCCCGACCCGAGTGGTTGCGCGGCCTGGCCGACCTGTGCCGGCGCTGGGACATGCTGCTGATCGTCGACGACGTCCAGATGGGCTGCGGTCGCACCGGCCCCTTCTTCTCCTTCGAGGAGGCCGGGATCATCCCGGACATCGTCACCCTGTCGAAGTCCATCAGCGGCTACGGCCTGCCCATGGCGCTGGTGCTGCTCCGGCCCGAGTTGGACGTGTGGGAGCCGGGCGAGCACAACGGCACCTTCCGCGGCAACAACCCGGCCTTCGTCACCGCCACCGCGGCCCTGGACACCTACTGGGCGGACAGCGGGACGGAGAAGCAGACCCTGGCCCGCGGCGAGCGGATCGAGGCCGCGCTGAGCGAGATCGTCGCCGAGTACGGCCCGCTCGCCGCGTACCGGGGCCGCGGCCTGGTGTGGGGGCTGCGCCTTCCCGACACGGGGCACGCCTCCCGGGCGTGCGTCCGGGCCTTCGAACTCGGCCTGCTGGTCGAGACCTCCGGCCCGGAGAGCGAGGTGGTCAAGCTGCTCCCGCCGCTGACCACGACTCCGGACGAGCTGGACGAGGGGCTGCTCGTCCTGGGCCGTGCCGTCGCCGAGACCGCCTGACGGGCCCCGGCCCCGCGGCGGCCCGGTCCCACGGCGGGGCGCCTCCGCGTCCCGTCGGCGCCCCTCGACCCCCCTCGACACCTCATCGACATCCCATCGATCCCACGGGTGCCGTGCGGCACCCGCCGGAAGTCGGCCACGGGTGGTCCCACCCGGCCGACGACGAACGGAGCCTGGACATGCGTACAAGGCACTGGACCTCCACCACCGTGGCCGCTCTGACCCTGGTCGGCGCGTCCGTCGCCCCGGCCGTCGCCGTCGAACAGGTCGGCGAGCAGGACAGCACCTTCCTGAAAGCCGCCCACCAGGGCAATCTCGCGGAGATCGCCGCCGGTCGAGACGCTCGGGAGAACGCCGAGACCGCCTGCGTGAGGAACGTGGGCGCCACCTTGATCCGTGACCACACGCGCCTGGACGCGCAGGGCAAGGCCCTGGCGGAGAAGTTCGGCGTCGCCCTGCCGACCGCCCCCACCCCCGAGCAGCAACGGCAACTGGCGGACGTCCGCGCCCGGGCCGGCACGGCCGCGTACGACAGGGCCTGGCTGCGGGTGCAGGCCGCCTCCCACGAGAAGACCCTGGCGCTGATCGACCAGGAGATCAGGGCCGGGCAGAACCCCGAGGTCAAGGCGGCCGCCCGGGCCGCCCGGCCGGTCGTCGCCATGCACCTGGAGATGGTGCGCGGCGGCACCTGTCGCGCCTCCGCCGGGCCCGCGTCCGTCCCCGCCGGCAGCGGAGGCCGGGCGGCCGAGGCGCCGGGCCTGCCCCGGAGCGCCGGAGCGGTCGCCCTGGGCGGTGGGTTCCTCCTCGCCGCGTCCGGCGCCGTGTGGGTCGTCCGCGTCCGCCGTGCCGCGGCCGGCCGCTGACCGCCCCCTCGCCGTGCGCGGCCGTCCGCGACGGTGGTACGGCCCCGGGCCGGCGTCGGCCGGCCCGGGGTCGGCGGTCGTCCTCGCGGGCCTGGCGGTGGCCGTCGCGGGTGCCCTGTCGCTGGGCGCCCCCGCACCGTCCGTGGAGAACGCCGGGACCGTGCCCGGCCCCGGCCGCGCGGCGCCGGTGCCGTCCTCCTCGCCCGCGGCCCCGGCGGCGCCGCCGGTCGCCCTCACCGTCCCCGGCCGGTTCACCGCGCCGGTCGAGGCCGTGGCCGTCGACGCCGACGGCGCCCTGCGCCTTCCCGAGTCGCCCCACCGGCTGGGCTGGTGGGCGCTCGGGGGCACGCCCGGATCGGGGCGGGGCACCGTGCTGCTGGCCGGGCACGTCGACGTCCGGGACGGAGGCCCCGGGGTCTTCGCCGCCCTGCGCGCGGTGCCCGTCGGCGCGCACGCCGAGGTCGCCACGGCGGACGGCGGGCGACACCGCTACGTGATCACCGCGCGCCGCGTCCACCGCAAGGAGGCGCTGCCCCGCGACCTGTTCGGCGCCGAGGGCACCGCCAGGCTGGCGCTGGTCACCTGCACGGGCCGCTGGCGGCCGGAGACCGGCGGGTACGAGGAGAACCTCGTGCTGTACGGCGTCCCCGTCACGGCCGCGCCCCGCGCGGAGGCGCCCCGGCACGGCCGTCCGGTCCGGTAGGCGTGCCGGGGCGCCGCGTGGTGGGGCCGGTCAGCGCAGGAGGTGCAGGGGGACGGCGTTCGCCATCGCCTCGGCCCCGGCGTCGTTGGGGTGCAGGTGGTCGCCGCTGTCGTAGCGGGGGTTCAGCCGCCGCGGATCGGCGGGGTCGCGCAGCGCCCTGTCGAAGTCGATCACCCCGTCGTACTCGCCGCCGGTGCGGATCCAACGGTTGACGGCCTGGCGCGCGGCCTCGTTCTCGGGGCTGTGGAAGCCGAGGGTGTCGCCCTCGAACGGCAGGATCGTGCCGCCGTGGATCTTCAGTCCGCGCTCGTGGGCGCGGGCGATGAGTTGGCGGTGGGCGTTGATCACGTCCCGCGCGGTGACCTTCTCGGACGCCGGGGCGGTGCCGGCGGCCGGGTGGCCGAGGTCGTTCACGCCCAGCAGGACGACGACGTGCTCGACGCCGGGCTGGGCCGCCACGTCCCGGTCGAAGCGGCGCAGCGCGCTCTGCCCGAAGTACGCCGCGTACGCCTCGGCGGCGGAGCCGGCCGGCGGGTTGGGGTCGTGCAGCAGGCGGTTGCCGCTGACGCCCTGGTTGAGCACGCCCTGCGCGTGCGGGCCGTGGGCGGAGCGCAGGCGCTGGGCGAGGAGGTCGGGCCAGCGGTGGTTCGCGTTCGCGTCGGTGTCGGAGCCGTCGGTGATGGAGTCGCCGAGGGCGACGACGGCCGAGGCGCCGGCCGTGCGGGAGGTGCTCACGCTCACGCCGGTCAGGAAGTACCAGCGGTCGAAGGTGCCGGTCGGCTCGATGTCCGTCTCGGCGGTGACGTTGCCGGAGGCGACGTGGTTGTGCTGGAAGGCGAACGCGTGGACCGTCGAGCCCGGGGTCCGTTCGGGCAGGTGGACGCTGACCACCAGGTCGGAGCCCGCGGGCACCTTCAGGGAGACCGGGTCGCTGAGCGCGGGGGCGCCGGCGGGGATGGTGACGGAGGTGCGGCCGCCGAAGGTGAGGGCGCGGTCGGTGCGCGGGTCGACGCGGGTGGTCGATCCGTCGTCGGCCCGGCGGGCGATCCGGGCCTCGCCGACGACCAGGGGCCGGTCGCCGAACTCGTTCGACAGCCGGATGCGGACCCGGTCCCCGCCGATGCTGGTGTGGACGGTCTGACGGAGGGTCTGGTCCTCGAAGACGGTGGTGTCCGAGGCCGGGACGGCCGTGGGCGTGGTGGCCCAGGTGCCGACCCAGGCGCGGCCGGCGTCCCTCTCCGGCGCCGGCCGCGCGGTGGACACGGCCGGGGTGGAGTGGGCCGTCAGCAGGAGCAGGGCTCCGGTGAGCAGGGCCACGGCCCAGTTCCGGGCGCGCCCGGCGCGGTGTGCGGTGGCGGGGCGTGCGGTGTTCGGTCTCACGTCGGGTCTCCTCGGACGTCGGAGTGGGCGTCGGGGGCGTCGGGGTGGCGTCAGCCGTGGCGGGCGGGCCGGTCGAAGCGCCACCCCTCGGCGCGCAGGCGCGGGATGATCCGGTCGACGGCCTCGACGGTCTGGCTGCGGTCGCCGCCCCCGTCGTGCAGCAGGACGACGGCTCCGGGCGTGACGCCCTCGACGACGCGGCGGACCAGCTCGTCGGTGCCCGGGGGCTCCCAGTCGCCGACGGCCAGCCGCCAGCCCAGCGGCTGCATGCCCAGCGACGCCGCCACCTCGGGGGTCTTGCCCCAACTTCCGTAGGGGGCGCGGAAGTAGGGGATCGGAACGCCCGGCGCGGCCCGGTGGATCTCGGCGCCGGCGCGCTCCAGGTCTGCGCGGATCCGCTCCTCGGTCCAGGTGCCCATGTCGTCGTGGTGCAGGGAGTGGTTGCACAGGGTGTGGCCGCCCCTGACGATGGCGCGCACGAGTTCGGGGTGCCGCTCGACGTGGTCGCCCCACAGGCAGAAGACCGCCTTGACGCGGTGTTCGCGCAGCACCCTCAACAGGCGCGGGGTGTCGGTGGGGTCGGGTCCGTCGTCGAAGGTGAGCGCGAGGGTCCGGCCGCCGTGCCGGGTGGAGTCGACGACGGCGGCCGTGGCCTTCCCCTTCCCGTGCCCCCGCTCCTGGGTCTGGCCCGCCCGGGCCGGTCCCGCCACGGTCAGGGCGCCCAGGCACAGTCCGGTGGTGAGCAGCAGGGGCGTCGCGAGGCGGCGCGGGCGCCGGGAGCGCGTCCCGGTCCGGGTGGTCCGTCCGGTGGTGCTGGTGGTCTCGGTCAACGCTGGTCCCTTCCGGTGCGCTGTCGGGCCGGCGCTCCACCGGTGAGTGCGCGCACGCGTCCGTACGACTCGGGCCGAAATCTTTCGGAAACCTTCCGGTCGAGCGGGGAGACCATAGAGAGCCACCGGGGCGCCGTCAAGAGCGTCCCCATCCCGTCCCGCGGACGCTTCTTCGCAGGTCGGGGCGGGTTTCGGCCCTCTTTCGGGGCCGAGCGCGACAGGAAGTGCCACGAAGACCGCGCGGCTGTCGGGCCGAGATCGCCGTTATCCCGACACCCGTCTGATGACCTGGGAGGACTCCCGATGCCACCGTCTCAGCACGCGTCTCGCCACGGCGTCGCCGCACACCTCGCCACGCCGTACACCGACGACCACGACCGGAGGACGGGCATGCGCCATCGGTTCGACCCCGAACTGGCCGCGGCGCTCCCGATGATGCCCGAGGTCGACATCGCCGACGTCGACGAGGCGCGGGCCGCGCAGGCGGAGCAGCTCGCCGCGCGGGTCGCGGCGGCGGACGCCACGGGGGTGGACGTCACCGAGGTCCGCGCGCCCGGCCCGGACGGCGCGCCCGAGGTTCCGCTGCGGCTCTACCGGCCGCGGGGGGCGCGGGGTCCGCTGCCGGTCGTCTACGGCATCCACGGCGGCGGCTTCGTGGTGGGCTCCCCGGACGTCGACCACGACTGGAACCTGACGCTGTGCCGGGACCTGACGGCGCTGGTGGCCTCGGTCGACTACCGCCTGGCGCCCGAGCACCCCTTCCCCGCGCCCCTGGAGGACTGCTACGCCGGACTGTGTTGGCTGGCGGAGAACGCCGCCGAGCTGGACGTCCTGCCCGACCGGATCGCCCTGTGGGGCGACAGCGCCGGGGCCGGTCTGGCGGCCGGGCTGGCCCTGCTCGCCCGCGACCGGGGCGGGCCCCCGATCCGCTTCCAGCACCTGTGCAGCCCGGCGCTCGACGACCGGCTGGAGACCCCCAGCGCGCGGCGGTTCGTCGACACCCCCGTGTGGAACCGGCGCAACGCCCGGCTGAGTTGGGACGCCTACCTGGGGCACGGGGTGCGGGGCACCCCCGGGGTCTCCCCGTACGCGGCCCCGGCCCGCGCCGAGGTGATCGAACTGTCGGGGCTGCCGCCCGCGTACATCTCGGTGATGGAGCTCGATCCGCTGCGGGACGAGGGCATCGACTACGCCCGCGCCCTGCTGGCCGCGGGTGTGTCCGTCGAACTGCACCTGATCCCCGGCGCCTTCCACGGCGCGTGGGCGGTGGAGCACGCCGCCGTCGTACGGCGCGCGACCGCCGAGGCCGTCGCGGTGCTGCGCGGAGCGCTGGGGCGGTGAGGCGGTGAACGCTCAGTCGCCGTCGGCGTTACCGGCCAACCGCAGCCCGTACAGCGCCAGTTGGGCGCGGAACCGGTCTCGCGGGTCGCGCAGGCGCCACCCCAGCTCCCGCTCGACGTGCGCCAGCCGCGCGGCCACCGAGCTGTGGTGGAGGTGGAGTTCGGCGGCGGCCTGGCGCAGCGAGCCCGTGCGGCAGAACGCCGCCAGGGCGGCCAGCGGGTCGGTGCCCTGCCCGCACCGCTCGCCGTCGGCCAGTTCCGCCAGCCGCCGCACGTCCGCCTGGTCGCGCAGCCGCTCCACGGGGATGTCCGCCAGCAGCGCGACGGGGCCGAGTTCGTCGTGGTCGGCGACCGCCTCCTCCGGGGCACCGGGCGTCGCGAACCGCAGGGCGGCGCGGGCCTGTTCCCAGGAGGTCCGCGCGTCGAGGGGGTCCGCGGCGCCGCCGATCCCGACCCGTACGCCGGGCGCGGGCCCACGGCCCGTGCCGTGTCCCGTGCCGTGTCCCGTGCCGCGGTCGCGGGCCCGGGCGCGGACGGCCGCCCGCAGTTCCGCGGCCGGCGAGGCGGTGCCGCCCCGCGGGCCGTCCGGGCGCTGCACCAGCACCGCGCCCAGGGAGCCGACCCGCGCGACCCGCACGGCGCCCGGCAGCGCGCCGCGTCCGAGCAGGGCCACCGCCTCCACGCCCACGTCCGTCCCCCGGCCGCCGGCCACCGCGACCACCCGCAGCGGCGTCTCGGGGGCCAGGCCCAGCAGCCGCAGCGCGCGGGCACGGTCGGGGGCGTCCTCGCGCCCGGAGAGCACCAGCTCGACCAGCGCCGGGTCGGCGGCCCGGGGCGGACGGGTCGGCCGGGGCCGGCCGGCCAGCACCCGGGCGGCGATGGCCATCCACTCCAGGACCAGTTCGTCGAAGGGGCCCGGCGCGCCGGGCCGCTCCAGCCAGACCCGCCCGGCCGGCTCCAGCTCCACCCGGCCGGAGACGTGTCCGGGCGCGCCCGGAAGGGCGGCCCCGCCCGGGCCGAACCGCGCGGTGCGGCCGTCGGGGAGTTCGAGACCGGCCGGGCATCCGGCGAGCCCGGCGGTGGACCGGGCCAGGGTGACCGGGTCGAGGCCGCCGCCGAGCAGCGCCTCGAAGTGGGCGATCACCCGCACGGCGGTGGCCGCGTCCGCGTCCAGCTCCGACAGCCGCAGCAGCAGTCCCTTCACACCCCGCAGTCTAGGAAGGACGGCGACATGACCGACAGATCCGCGCACCCGGCGCACGCCGAGGAAGCCGAGGGAAGGAGACGAGCGGGAGCACGCCTGGCGGCGCTCCTGGGGGGCGTCCTGCCCCTGCTGGCAGCGTTTCTCCCGGCGTTCCTCCCGGCGTTCCTCCTGACGGTCGCCGCGCCGCCGGCCTCGGCGGCCACGCTGACGGAGGTGACGAACTTCGGCAGCAACCCGAGCAACCTGCGGATGCACCTGTACGTGCCCGACAGCGTCCGGCAGCGGCCGGCCGTCCTGGTGGCGGTGCACTACTGCACCGGCTCCGGCCCGGCCTTCCACTCCGGCACCGAGTTCGCCTCGCTGGCCGACCGGTACGGATTCATCGTGATCTACCCGTCCGCGACCCGGAGCGGCAACTGCTTCGACGTCTCCTCCCCGCAGGCGCTGCGGCGCGACGGGGGCAGCGACCCGGTGGGCATCCGCTCGATGGTGAGCCACGTGCAGCAGCGCTACGGCGCCGACCCGGAGCGGATCTTCGTCACCGGAGCCTCCTCGGGCGCCATGATGACCAACGTCCTGCTGGGCAACTACCCGGACGTGTTCACGGCGGGCGCGGCCTTCGCGGGCGTGCCGCACTCCTGCTTCGCCACCACCGACGGTTCGAGCTGGAACAGCGCCTGCGCCAACGGCACCCTGAACAGGACGCCGCAGGAGTGGGGCAACCTGGTGCGCGCCGCGTACCCCGGCTACGGCGGCCCCCGGCCGCGCATCCAGATCTGGCACGGCACCAACGACGACATCCTGCGCTACCCGAACTTCACCGAGCAGATCGAGCAGTGGACCGACGTCCACGGGGTGAGCCGGACACCGGCGTACACCGACCGTCCGCAGTCCACCTGGACCCGCACCCGCTACGGCGGCACCGGCGACCGGGCCCCGGTGGAGGCCATCAGCATCCAGGGAGGCGGACACTCGCTGCCCGCCGGCGGCATGGCGGCCCGGGCCATCGCCTTCTTCGGCCTGGACGGCACCGGCACGCCGCCGGACGACCCCGGCGACCCGGACCCCGAGCCGACGCCGGGGGCCTGCCTGGTCGACTACACCACCAGTGCCTGGAACACCGGCCTGACCGCGACCGTCACCATCACCAACACCGGCAGCGCGCCCGTCTCCGACTGGTCGCTGGCGTTCACCCTGCCCGCCGGGCAGACCATCACCTCCGGCTGGGGCGCGACCTACAGCCCCGCCAGTGGTGCCGTGACCGCCCGGGCCGTCTCGTACAACTCCACGCTGGCCGCCGGAGCGAGCGTCCGGATCGGCTTCCAGGCGAGCCACACCGGCAACACCGGGAAGCCCGCCTCCTTCACCCTGAACGGAGCCGCCTGCTCCACCGCCTGACGGCCGCCTCCGGTTCGAGGGTCCGGCCCCGGCGGGGTGCTCCCCGCCGGGGCCGGACCGTGCGGTGCGGGGGTCAGCGGACGGCCGGCTGGTCGAACGTGTAGCCCTGGGACTTGAGCTGCGGGATGGCCTGGTCGACGGCCGAGACCGTCTGGCTGCGGTCGCCGCCCCCGTCGTGCATCAGGACGACGGCTCCGGGCGTGACGCCCTGCACGATCCGGCGGACCAGCTCGCTCGTGCCCGGGGGCTCCCAGTCGTTGATCGCCAGCCGCCAGCCCAGCGGCTGCATGCCCAGCGACGCCGCCACCTGCGGGGACTGTCCCCAACTGCCGTAGGGGGCGCGGAAGTAGGTGATCTGCGCGCCCGGCGCGGCCTGACGGATCACGGCGTTGGTCTGCTCCAGGTTCTGGCGGATCTGCTGCTGGGACCAACCGCCCAGGTCCTGGTGGGACATGGTGTGGTTGCACAGCCGGTGGCCGTCGGCGACGATCGAGCGCACCAGGTGGGGGTACTGCCTGACGTGGTCGCCCCACAGACAGAAGGTCGCCTTGACGCCGTGCTTGCGGAGCACCTCCAGCATCCGCGGGGTGTGGGTGGGGTCCGGGCCGTCGTCGAAGGTGAACGAGACGGTCCGGCCGCCGCTCTGGGTGGAGGTGACGACGGTGCCGTCGACGGCCTGGGCCGATCCCGCCGCGGTCAGGGTGCCCAGGCACAGTCCGGCGGAGAGCAGCACGGACGTCGTCAGGCGGCGCAGCCGGCGCAGCCGGCCGGGGCGCCGGGAGGAGCGCGAGCGGCTCCGGGGGGTTCTGTCGGTGGTCCTCGAGGTCATGGTCAACTCCGGTTCCTCTCCGGTGCGTGGCCGGGCCGGCGCTCCTCGTCCCGGAGCGCGCCGACCCGGCCCGCACCGATGGGGGGTGAAAGTTTTCGGAACCTTTCCGGTCGAGCGGGGAGACAGTAGAGAGGGCCCGCGCCGGCGTCAAGCACCGGCCGTGGGCCTCCCGTCGGGGGTTTCCGCTGGTCGGAGGGGTAATCGCGGTCTGTCGTCGGCCGTCGGCGGCGGGAAGAGCGAGCGGTTGTCGGGTCCCGGAGGCCGTCCCTCCGCCAGTCGTCTGACGCCTTCGGCACGTTCCCGCGGCACCGGCCGGTGACCGTCGAGGGCCCCGGCCGGCTCTGCCGCGCGGACGGGCGCGCCGCGGCTACGGTGGCCTCATGGAGATCTGGATCAACCCGGCCTGCTCGAAGTGCCGCAGCGCGGTGAAACTGCTGGACGCCGAGGGCGCCGAGTACACCGTCCGCCGCTACCTGGAGGACCCGCCGAGCGAACAGGAGCTGCGGGAGGTGCTGGAGCGGCTCGGCCTGGAACCGTGGGACATCACGCGGACGCAGGAGGCCGAGGCCAAGGAGCTGGGACTGAAGGCGTGGCCGAGGGAGCCCGCCGAGCGGGACCGGTGGATCGAGGCGCTGGCGCGGCACCCGCGACTGATCCAGCGGCCGATCATCACCGCCGACGACGGCTCGGCGGTCGTGGCGCGCTCCGAGGACGCCGTGCGCGACGCGCTCTCCCGCTGACGCCCCCACGCCCCCGCGAGGTCCGTCCGAGGGCCTCCGGGATCCGTCCGGCCGGCCGCCTCCGTCACGGCGGCCGGCCGGGCTCAGCCTCGTCGGGGCCGCAGGAAGTCCCACCACCGGACGCGCCCGCGCCGGGGCGCCGCGGCCCGCGTGGACGCGTCCGCCGCCTGCGCGGGGACGGGAGCGGGCGGACGTCCCTCGGCCGGGGCGGACGCCGCGGCGCCGGCCGGGTGCGAGAAGGGGTTGCGGGCGTGGCGGGGCGTGAACCGCACCGGCAGCGCGTCCAGGTGGCGGGACCAGCTGGAGGAGGTCCAGCTCAACTCGTTCTCGGGGATGGCCAGTCGGAGGTCCGGCAGCCTGGCGATCAGGGTGTCGATGCCGGAGCCGGTGATGGCCCGTCCGATGTCCTGTCCCGGGCACTCGTGCGGCCCGCTGTTGAACGACAGGTGCGAGCGGTTGCCGTGCATGTCCTCGCCGGCCGCGCGTCCGATGGCCGGGTCGACGTTCCCGGCGGCCACGCAGAGCAGCAGCAGGTCGCCCTTGCGGACCTCGCGCCCGGCGATCTCCATGTCGTGGGTGGGGAACCGCCCGGGGACGACCGTCAGCGGCGGCTCGTCCCACAGGATCTGCTCGACGGCGGCCGGGAGCGTCATCTGACCGCCGTTGAGGGTGCCGCGGAACCGCGGGTCGGTCAGGACCATCCGCAGCGTGTTGACCATCAGGTTGGTGGTGGTCTCGTTGGCCAGGACCAGGACGAGCCGCAGGTGCTGGCGGACCTCCTCGTCGTCGAGGTGCGCCTCGTGCGCGATCAGCCAGGACGCCAGGTCGGGACCGGGCGCGCGGTGCTTCTCCGCCACCAGCCGGCCCAGGATCTCGTGGATGTGGCGGTCGGCCTCCAGGGCCTTCTCGGTGCCCTTGACGAGCTGCCGGCTGACCTCCACCAGCCGGGCCCCCTCGTCGTCGGGGAGTCCGAAGAGGTCGGTCAGCACCATCATGGGCAGCAACTCGGCGAACTGGCCGACCAGTTCGGCCCGCCCGGCGCCCGCGAACTCGTCGACGAGCTGGTGGGAGCGCCGGTGGACGTGGCGGCGGATGGCGCGGCGGTCGAAGTTCTCCAGGCTGTCCTTGACCGCGCCGCGCAGCCGCTTGTGCTCGCGGCCGTCCTGGGAGATGCAGTCGGGACGCCAGGCCAGCACCGGCATCAGCGGGGAGTCCTCGGGGATCCGCCCCTCCCGCAGGTCGCGCCAGTGCCGGGTGTCGCGGGCGAAGCGGCGCGGGTTGCGGGCGATCTGGAGGATCTCGTCGTAGCCCAGGACGAGCCAGGCGGGGACGTCGCCCTCCAGCAGGACGGGGGCGATGGCGCCGTATTCGGCGCGCAGCCGCTCGTAGAGGCCCATGGGGTCGGCCGAGGCGGCGGGCCCGTACAGCCGGACGACGCCGCCGGGGCCCCGGTCCGGATCGGGCGCGCGGGAGGAGACGTGGGCGGGGACGTGGGCGGGGCAGCCCGGCGGGGGCGTCGCGGCGCCGGTGGGGAGGCCGGCGCCCGCCCCGTTGTCCGAGGAGCGGGGGAATGGCGTGGTCACAGTGCCTCCGAAGGGGCGGTGGCTGAGTCGTAGAGGTGGTGCATCAGCGTCAGCAGGACGTCGCGGCTGGAGTCGAGCCGGCGGGCGTCGCAGTCGACCAGGGGGACGTGCTCGGGCAGGTCGAGCGCCGACCGCAGCTCGGACGCCGGATGCACCGGGGCGCCGGGGAAGTTGTTGACGGCGACGACGAAGGGGACGCCGCCCTGTTCGAGGCGGTCCATGGCCGGGAAGCTGTCCTCCAGGCGCCGGGTGTCCACCAGCACCACCGCGCCGAGCGCGCCCGCGATCACGCCGTTCCACAGGAACCAGAAGCGCTGCTGGCCGGGGGTGCCGAACAGGTAGAGGACGAGCTGGTCGTTGAGCGTGATCCGGCCGAAGTCCATGGCCACGGTCGTCTCGGTCTTGCGCTCCACGCCGGAGAGGTCGTCCACGCCGACGCCGGCCTGGGTCATCGTCTCCTCGGTGGTCAGGGGGCGGATCTCGCTGACGGAGCGCACCATGGTCGTCTTGCCGACGCCGAAGCCCCCGACCACCACCACCTTGACCGACCTCTCGGTCGAGGTCGGCAGCAGGTCCTCGCGCCGCGGCCCGAGGAGCGGTTCAGAGTCGTTGTAATCCATCGATCAGCGCTTTCAGGATCTCGACGTCGGGTTCCACGGCGGCCGTGGCGTGTGCCGTGCGGGTCTGCCGCGCCTCCACCAGGGAGTCGGCGATCAGGTCCGCGAGCAGCACGTGGACGGCGCTGAACGGCAGGTCCAGATACGCCGAGACCTCGGCCACGGAGAGCGGGTTGGCGCACATGCGCAGGATGGAGACGTGCTCGGGGCGCATGCCGGGTTTCGGTTCGGCCCGGGCCACGATCAGGGTGACCAGGTCCAGCACCTGTGCGTCCTCGGCCTCGGTGCGCCCGCCGGTGACGATGTACAGGGGAACGGGGGTGCCCTCCTCCCAGTCGTCCCGTTCCCTCTTCCGGTCGCCCCTGCTCACAGTGCCTGCTCGGGGGCGCGGGGCGGACTGGCGAGGTGGTCGCCGATGCGGATCACCAGGTCCCTCATGCGCTGGCTCATCAGTCCGGCGTCCACGCCCTCGTCGGCGGTCACCGCCAGGTAGGAGTTGGCGGCGGCGGCCATCAGGTAGAAGAAGCCGCCGTCGACCTCCAGGACGACCATGCGCACGCCGCCCTCGCCGTGCGGGAACTCCGCGGCCACCGACTGCGCCAGGCTCTTGAGCCCGGAGGACGCGGCGGCCAGCCGGTCGGCGGTGTCCTTGTCGGTGCCGAACTGGGCCATGCACAGCCCGTCGGCGGACAGCAGCACGATGTGCCGGGTGTAGGGGACGGTGACGGCCAGGTCCTTGAGCAACCAGTCCATGTTCTTGAGCCGCTGCTGCGTCACGTGCTACTCACCTGATTCCACTACTGGTTCCGCGACTCGTTGCCGGTCGCCGGGGATGTCCGGGGGATGGGGGGCGTCTGGGGGGCCGTGCCGTTCCCGCCGGCGCCCGCGTCGTTCCCGTCGGGCTTGGCGAAGAAGGCGCCCATCCACAGCCCCGTGTCGGGGTGGATCTCCAGAGGCGGGCGGCCGTCCGCCCGCCGCGCGGCGGAGGTGCTCGGCGTGGCGCCCGTCGGCTCGCCCGCCGGCCGGGGGGCGCGTCGACGGCGGCGCTGGGGCAGCCCGTTGGCGTTCCGCTCGACGACGACCGCCTCCTCCTCCGCGTCCGGGCGCGGGCCGATCGGCTCCGGCCGCCGGGTCACGAGGCCGGGGGGACGGCCGCCGACCCGGGGGTAGCCGTCCATGGGCAGTGCGGTGAGCAGGTCGTGCGGGACGAAGACGACGGCGCGGACGCCGTCGCAGGTGGAGGGGCGCAGGGAGATCCGCAGGTTGAGGCGGTTGGCCATGATGCCCGCGACGCGCAGGCCCATGCGGGCCGTCTCGCCGAGGTCCTCCAGGTCCAGGCCGTCGACCGCCTGGGTGAGCAGGAACTCGGCGTGCTCGCGGGTCTCCTCGGTGAGGCCGACGCCCTTGTCCTCGATGGAGACCTCGACGCCGGAGGCCACCTCCTCGGTGTTGACGATCACCTTGGTGCTCGGCGGGGAGTAGCGGGTGGCGTTGTCCATCAGCTCGCTGAAGACCAGGCTCAGCGGCTCGACGGCCGGGCCGAGCACCGCGACCTCGGCGATGCGGTGGAGTTCGATGCGCAGGTACTCGGCGATGGGCGCGCTGCCGGCGCGCAGCACGTCGTAGAGCGAGACCGGCTTCTGCCACTGGCGGGCCGGGCTGCCGCCGCCGAGGACGGCGAGGCTGGTGGCGACGCGGCCGGCGACGTTGACGCCGTGCTCCAGGTGCATCAGGTCGCCCAGGATCTCCGGGCCGGGGTGCTTGAACTGCATCCTGCGCAGGTCGGCCTGGAGGCGGTGGATCTCGGCCTGGATGCGGCAGGCGATGTTGACGATCGCGCGGCGGGCGGAGTCGCGCTGGTACTCGCGGTCCTGGACCGCCTGCACCACCACGCGGGTCAGGTCCCGGTGGGCGGCGACCAGTCGGGGGTCGGAGTCGGCCGGGTGCAGGGCGGCGGGCACCACGTCGGCGGGTGCCTCGCCGCGCTGGACGGCCGCGACGATGGGGGGCATGACCTCGCGGCAGTACCGTTCGAGGTCCGCCAGGTGGCGCTCGGCGCGCTGTTCGAGGACGGCTGTCGCGCGTCCGCGGCGCACCGCCTCGTAGGCGGCCACGGCGACCGCGAGCACCGCCGCGGCCCCGCACCAGGCGACCGCGGACCGGGCCTCGTCGGTGACGGTGAACAGGGCTGCGACCGCGCAGGCGGTGACCAGTACAGGGGGGACGAGCCACACGCTCCCGGGGGCGGGGCGTCGACCTCCCGTCAACGAGCCGGCAGGCTCCATGGGCATCCTCGGGCGTCGGGGTGGGCGGTGGGCGAAGGGTGGATTCGTCGGGCGGACGTCGGGTGGACGTCGAACGGGCAGGGACGGTGGTGCCGTTGGTGCGGACGGCGGGGCGGGAAGGGAGGCCGTGCGTCGGGGACCGTGCCGGTGGCGCAGACCCCTGGCATACGCCTGTCCTGGAAGGAGGGCGTCCGGACTCGCCGGCTCCCCCCGGCCGCCCCGCCTCGGGGCATGTGGGCGCCAAGGCGCCGCGCGCGACGACGACAAGCCGTGACGGCGACGACTCGCTGCGTGACAGGGAGCATAGGGGGATCCGGCGGGCCGCGGCGGAGACTTGACAAACCCGATCCGAATATGCGGTTGCGCGAGGGACGTACGGGCGGCCGATAACGGCGGGTGCTGCGCGTTCGTGCCGCTTTGGGCGGGTGCACGCTCCGGAAATCAATGGCCAAAGCCGGACACGTGTTCCGTCGCTCGGTCGGGTGGCGCCCCGCTTCCCGGAGCGCCACGGGGAGGTCCGGGGAGGTCCAGGGAGAGGCCCGGGGAGAGGTCCGGGGGAGGTCCGCGGGGAGGGCGTGGGAAAGCCCCGGGAAAGTCGCGGAAAGTGCGGGGAATTTCCCACGTCGCGGGTCCGGATGGGGCAAGGTGCCGTCATCCTCTCCATGGGACCTCTCCAGGAGAGGGGACCGAGGGGGGCGAGGGAGATGAGCAGTTTCGGCACGCACCGGGCCCGTGTGCACGACGCGACACGGCCGCCGCGGCACCGGCTGGTCGACCTGCGCTCGTGCCTGACGCACTTCGCGCCCTACGGGTTCCGGGCCACCTTCCACCACCTGTGCCAGAGCGCCGGCATCCCCCGGCGCCCCGAGCGGGACCCCGACTCGCTGGTGCGGGCCATGGAGGAGCTGCACCAGGCCCGGCTGGTCTGGCTGGCCTCCGTCACCGCGTACGCCGAGCTGCGGACGCGCGAGAAGCACGCGGGCCGGCGGCAGCCGCCGGCCGACGACGCGTGGCGGGCGTGGCGGCGGGGTTGGCACAACATCGCCCACTGCCCCGACCCCGGCCGTCATCCCACCGAGCCGCTGCCCGTGGTGGTCCGCCGCGTGCTGCACGGCCCACCGCCGGACGGGACGGGACCGGGCGGAACGGGACCGGGCGGGGCCCACGGCCGCCCGGTGTGCCGCGTGTGCGCCGGACCGACCACCACCGAACGCTGGAGCGACGGCTACTGGACCCACACGCTGTGCGCGGGGTGCGGGGTGAGTCTGGGCCGGGAGTGACGGTCCGTCAGGTCACGTGGGGATCGGCCGCGCGGAAACGGCGCAGCAACTCCCGTGCCGGGGCGCTCTCCCCGTCGAAGGCGATCGACCTCCCCCGCCCGCCGGGGTCGACGACCCGTGCCCGGTTGCAGGCGAAGCAGAACGCGATCTCGCGGACGACCTCGTCGTCCGTGTGGAGGCGGACGCCGTAGCCGGGGCTGAAGCAGCGCGCCGGCTCGCCGTGCGGCAACGCGGCGACGAGGGCCAGGACGTCGGCGGCCTCCTCGCCGGTCCACAGCGCGATCCCCTCCCCCGGCACCGTCCGCCAGGAGAGGGCGTCGCGCGCGTCGGCGACACGGACGGCCTCGACGATCACCACCGGGCGCGCGGGGACGAAAGGCATCATCCGGCCATCCTCCCGGAACGGCCGGACGCGGCGGCGGCCGG
>NZ_BAAASZ010000020.1:417265-488882 GCF_039533145.1 Streptomyces macrosporus | reverse complement strand
CAGCCGGCGAGCCGGGTCTCGGCCGCCGCCAGGATCTCCGTCACCCGCACCCCGAACCGGATGTCGCACGGGTGCGGCTCGCCGGTGCGGACCGAGGCGAGCAGGGCGTCCACGGCGTGCCCGAGGGCGGTGACCGCGTCCGTCCCCCTCTCCGGCAGCGTCACGACGCCCGCGGTGCCGCGCAGTTCCACCCGGGTCACGGCCGCCGCCGGAGCCACGGCCAGACCGAGCGCGCAGGAGCTGGACGCGCCCGAGGCGTGGCGCAGGGCGAGCTGGACGGTCTCCCCCGCACCGGACACCGCGGCCACCGAGCCGTCCAGGTCGGCCACGTCGCCGAGCACCGGCAGCAGCACGGACAGGGCGTGCGGGCCGACGTCCCACAGCCCGCCCTTCTCCCGCCGCCAGGGCGAGGCCGCGTACGGGCTGGGCGCGGCGCCCTCGGCGAAGATCCCGCCGAGCCAGTCGGCGCGGCCGAGCTGCCAGCCGCCCGTCACCCGCTGCTCCTCGATCCACGCCGCCGTCTCGGGGCGGAACCGCAGGGTGAAGAAGACGACCGAGGCCACGCCCGCCGCCTCCACCGCGTCGGCGACCTCGCGGGCGCCGGCCACGGTGGTGGCCACCGGCTTGTCCAGCAGCAGATGGCGTCCGGCCTTGGCGGCCCGGACGGCCAGGGGCGCCTGTATGTCCGGCGGCAGCGCCACGGCGACCGCGTCGCAGTCGGCGATCAGGGCGTCCGCGTCGTCGTAGGGCCGGCCGCCGAAGCGTTCGGCGATGCCCGCCGCCGCCTCCGGGCGACGGCCCCACACCCCCACCAGCTCGACGTCGGGGTGGGCACGCAGCGCGGGGCCGTGGGCGGACTCCGCCCAGGGGCCGGTGCCGAGCAGGCCGAATCTCATGTCGCGGTCTCTCCTTGGCCGTACCGGTACGGACGAGTGGGTCACCGCCCAACTATGCCGGACGCCCGGCGGGCGGCGGCCCTCCCGTCCGGGGAGCGTCCGGGGAGCGGGCGCGCTCCTCGGACCCGTCCGTGGTGGTGCCGGGTACACCCCCCGTCCGGTGTCCGCCCCCCGTGCCCCGAGCCGCCCGCACCGCCAGACTGGAGGCCGCGCGCCGGGCGGGGGACCCGGGCGGACCGGGCGGGAGACCCGGGTGGAGACGACGAAGGGGGCACGGGGTGAACGGGAGTGCCGGAAACGGGATCCGGGACGGGGTGACGGCCGCGGCGCGGGGGCTGCCGCTGGCGTCGGCGTCGCTCGTGGGCGGGATCGTGCTGTTCGTGCTGTCGGTGCTGTCGATCGCGTTCATCGGGTTGGGCATCGGCGTGCTGACCACCCCGGCCGTCCTCGGCCTGGTCCGCTCCCACGCCCGCCGGCGCCGGGCGCTGGCCGCCGACCGGGGCGGGGTGACGATCCCGGAGCCGTACCGCCCGGAGCGCGGACGGCCGCGCTCCGGGATCACCGGGCAGGTCGAGCGCTGCGTGTTCCTGCTGAGGGACCCGGCCACCTGGCGCGACCTCCAGTGGCTCCTGGTCGACGCCACCGCCGGGTTCACCCTCGCCCTGCTGCCCACCGTCCTCACCCTCTACGGCGTGTACGGCACGGTGGTGGCCGCGGGCCTGTGGCGGTTCATGGACGGCACGTGGTTCCTGTTCGTGCCGCTGACCTCCCAGTTCGCCGCCCTCCTCGCGATGGGCGTGGGCTGGTGCCTGACCGTCGTCGGCCTCCGCTTCGGACCGAGGCTGCTGCACGCCGACTTCCTCCTCGCCCGTGCCCTGCTGGCCCCCACCCGCGCGATGGAGTTGCGCCGCCGTGTGGACCGCCTCTACGAGACCCGGCACGACGCGGTGGACGCCTCCGCCGCCGAACTGCGCCGCATCGAGCGCGACCTCCACGACGGCGCCCAGGCCCGGCTGGTGGCGGTGGGCATGAGCCTGGGCGCGATCGAGGCCCTGATCGAGAAGGACCCCCGACAGGCGCGGAAGCTGCTGGCGCGGGCCCGGGAGAACTCCGCCGAGGCCCTGGCCGAACTGCGCGACCTGGTGCGCGGCATCCACCCCCCGGTCCTCGCCGAGCGCGGCCTGGGCGACGCGCTGCGGGCCCTGGCCCTGCGCACGCAGCTCCCGGTGGAGGTCGAGGTGGACCTGCCGGGCCGCTTCGAGGCGCCGGTGGAGGCGGCGGCGTACTTCGCGGCGAGCGAGGTGCTCACCAACGCCGTCAAGCACTCCGGCGCCGAGCGCGTCTGGTTGGACGTCGGCTACGTCGAGACCGACGGCGTGCTCCGCGTCACCGTCACCGACGACGGACGCGGCGGCGCCGACCCGGCGGCGGGCTCGGGGCCGGCCGGGGTGGAGCGCAGACTCGGCGCGTTCGACGGCGTCCTGGCCGTCAGCAGCCCCGTGGGCGGCCCGACGATGGTCACCCTGGAGATCCCCTGCGTCCCCCACGCCCCGGCCGGGGGCGCCGGCCGCCCGACCGGGGCTCGCCCGTAGGAGGGGCCCGGCCCGCCCCCGGGCGGTGCATCGCGGAAAAGCGGGTACTCGGGCGGCATGGCAGTGCGACACGTATGGGTGAACAGGAAACCCGAGAGGGTGTGGGACGTCCTCGGCGACGCCGATCAGTACCAGAGGTGGGTCGTGGGCACCCGCGAGACCCGCGAGTCCGAGGGCCACTGGCCCGAGGTCGGCACCACCCTGCGCTACGGGATCGGCATGGGCCCGCTGACCGTCCACGGTCACACCATCGTCCGCGTCTGCGAGCCTCCCGAACGGCTGGAGCTGGAAGCCTCCGCGGGACGGCTGGGCACCGCCCGCATCGCCATCCGCCTCGTCCCCTGGGGCGAGGGCACGCTGATCACCATGGACGAGCACCCCCTGCGGGGCACCGTCGCCCGGCTCCACACCGCCCCCCTGGACGTGGCGCTGCAACTGCGGCACCGGCTGATGCTGACGCGGCTGAGGAACGTGGTCGAGGAAGGCCGCTCGCAGGCGGACAAGGAGGCGGGACAGCACGTATGACGCACACCGACAGCCGCCCCGCCGGCCGCTCCCCCGAATCCCCCGCGGACCGTCCCGACCGGGCCCACCGCCGCCCGCCGGGCGTGGACGACGCCACCGTCGAGGCCGTCGGCAAGGTCTCCGAGGCCCTGGAGGCCACCGAGCGGGCCCGCGGCCACCTGTACTCCTTCCACCAGATGACCGGCCGGGCCGACCTGCTGCTGGGCGAGGCCGTGGCGATGCTCCGCGACGCCGGCCACGAGCGGGAGGCGGACCTGCTGGAGACCGAGATCCTCGGACGCAACGTCATCCCCGGCCACTGGACGTTCCAGATCGTCGAGGGCTACGACGACCACTACTACCGGCCGTTCGTCGCCGCCGAGGAGCGGGTGCGCGAGCTGGTGGGCGGTCTGCGCCACCTGTACGAGGCGGAGATGAAGGAGGCCCGGCGCACCCACGGCCACGCCGCCCACACCGCGCGCCCCGACGTCCCGCGCGACTGACCCGCCGCCCTGCCCTGCCCGTCCGTCCGTCCGTCCGCAGGAGTCTCCGATGTCCGACGCGCCCGACGCCGTCGTGGTGGGGGCCGGCCCCAACGGGCTGGTCGCCGCGAACATGCTGGCGGACGCCGGCTGGCGGGTGCTGGTCCTGGAGGCCCAGCCCGAGCCCGGCGGCGCCGTCCGCAGCGACCGCGGCGTCCACCCCGACTACGTCAACGACCTGTTCAGCTCGTTCTATCCGCTGGCCGCCGCCTCCCCCACCATCCGCGCCCTGGAGTTGGAGCGCTGGGGGCTGGAGTGGAGCCACGCCCCGGCCGTCCTCGCCAACCCGTTCCCCGACGGAAGCTGCGCCGTCCTCCACCGCGACCGGGAGGACACCGCCCGGAACCTGGAGACCTTCGCGCCCGGGGACGGGGAGGCGTACCTGCGGCTGACGGAGCTGTGGGACCGGCTCGGCCCGGACCTGCTGAACGCGTTCCTCACCCCCTTCCCGCCGGTGCGCCCCGTGCTGTCGGCGGTCGCGAAGCTGCGGGCGGCCGGGGGGCTGCGGCTGCTGCGGATGATGCTGCTGCCGGTGCGGCGCCTGGGCGAGGAGGAGTTCGACGGACCGGGCGCGCCGATCCTGCTGGCCGGGTGCGCGCTGCACGCGGACATCTTCCCCGAATCCACGGCCGGGACGATCTACGGCTGGCTGCTGGCGATGATGGGTCAGGAGGTCGGCTGGCCGGTCCCGTCCGGCGGCGCGGGCATGCTCACCGCGGCCCTGGTCCGCCGCCTGGAGTCCCGGGGCGGCACCGTGCGCTGCGGCGCCCGCGTGGCGAAGGTGGTCGTCGCGGGCGGACGCGCGCTCGGCGTGGTCACCGACGACGGGGAGGCCGTACGGGCCCGCCGCGCGGTCCTGGCGGACGTCTCCGCGCCGGCCCTGTACGGCGGGCTGGTCGACCGGGAGCACCTCCCGGCACAGTTGCGGGACGACATCCGCCGCTTCCAGTGGGACACCTCGACGGTCAAGGTGGACTGGGCGCTGTCCGGCCCCATCCCCTGGACCTCCCCCGAGGCGGCCGGCGCGGGCACCGTCCACCTGGCCGAGAGCATGGACCACCTCACCCGCCACAGCGCCCAGTTGGCCACCGGCGCCGTCCCGGACCGGCCGTTCTGCCTGGTGGGCCAGATGACCACCGCCGACCCGGTCCGCTCCCCCGCCGGCACCGAGTCGGCCTGGGCCTACACCCACGTCCCACAGCGCGTCCGCGAGGACGCGGGCGGGGCGGGCATCACGGGGGCCTGGGGACCGGGCGAGCGGGAGGCGATGGCCGACCGGATGGAGGCCGAAATCGAACGCCGCGCGCCGGGCTTCCGCGACCGCGTCCTCGCGCGCCGCGTCCTGGCCCCGCCGGACCTCGAAGCGCGCGACGAGAACCTGGTCGGCGGGGCCCTCAACGGCGGCACCGCCGCCGTCCACCAGCAGCTCTTCTTCCGCCCCGTCCCCGGCCTCGGCCGCGCCGGCACCCCCGTCCGCGGCCTCTACCTCGCCTCGTCCTCGGCCCACCCGGGCGGCGGCGTCCACGGCGCCTGCGGCGCCAACGCCGCCCGCGCGGCCCTCGCCGCCGAACGCCCCCTCGCCCACTACCTGCTGGGCCCGGCCCAGGCCGCGCTCCACCGCGCGGTGACGAGGACGGAGGGACGGCCGAGGTAGGCCCCGGACCGTCCCACCGACCTCCCGGAGTCGCCTTCCTCGAAGACGGTCACCGGAGCGCCGTAGGGTGGTCCCAAGTCGCCGGGAGGACGACGCACCAAGGGGAAAGGTTTCGCTCCATATGTCCGTTACGTCGAAATTCTCGAAGATGGTGGAAACCGGAGCCTGCGGCGACTGAATCCGCAGCTCACCCAACTGCTCCCCGCACCTGCGGGGATGGTCTCGCCCCGCGCCGGGCCGCCCGCCGCCCCGCCCACCAGTCGGCGCCGGTGCCGGTGGTGGTGTACGGGGTGCCGATCGGCCGGGACCTGTCCGCGATGCTGCGCGAAATGCGCAGCCGCCTGTCCCCGTTGGCCTACCACGATCCGGCCCGGATCCGGGCGCCGGCCGACAGCGAGCACGGTTGGCGGTGCGAGACGCCTGTCCTGACCGTGCACGCCCACCGCCTCACCGACCACGCCGCCTGGACGCCCCTGCTCGCCTGCCCGCTGCGGACGGGGGAGCGGGCGCGATGTCCCACCGCCGGTGCCGCGCGCGCCTGGAGTCGTGCACCTGGACCGCCGCCCCGATCACCACCTCGGCCGTCGCCATGGTCCTGCTCCTCCACGCCACCCACCGGGACCGAGGCGAACTCCGGTCAAAGCAGTGGCTTCCGGTCGATTCGGGGCATTCGATTGGGTTCGCCATGGGCAGAGCCGCAGATCGACGGCGTGTCATATGCCCGCTCGTCCGCCTTCGCCTCCACTTAGGGCGGTGCATCAAAGCGGCCGTAGCGTCCCTCACATGCCCAAATGCCTCGGAACCGGTAAAGCCTTCCATAAGGTGACCAGAATCGATCGTTCAGATGTGTGTCCCTTTTCGCTTGGGCAACGCGTCCGTTCGGAACCTGACACATCGAACCAAGGAGTGTTCGACATGCGGTACGCCACCAAGGGACTCGGGTTAAGCGCCGCGCTGGCCGCCGCCTTCCTGGCGGGCACGGCGGCCACCGCGACCGCCGCCCCCGCCGAGCCCGACGGTCTGTACGCGCCCTCGAACCTGGTGCTCACCATCGGTGAGGGTGAGGGTCCGTCGCCGGCCACCGTGCAGCGGAGCGCCGTGCTGAGCTGTTCGCCGACCTCCGACGGCAGCCACCCCGAGCCCGGCAAGGCGTGCGCGGAACTGCGTTCCGTGGACGGTGACATCGCCTCGCTGGTCGACACCGACAACGACGGGGTCTGCCCGATGATCTGGGACCCGGTCGTGGTCACCGCCGAGGGCGTCTGGGAGGGACGCAAGGTGTCGTACGCGCACACCTTCCCCAACGCCTGTGTCATGGAGAACTCCACGGGCGCGCTCTTCTCCTTCTGAGCCGCCTGAGCGCACCGGGTTCGGCCCCGGACACCCGCGCGGTGTCCGGGGCCGACCGCGTCCGCCGGGGCCCGGCCGCCATACGCCGGCCGTTTCCCTTCCCGTCATGCGCACGCCCTCCCCGTGCTGTCCCGACTCCCTTACTGTGAGCGGGCTTTGACCCCCCACAGTGAAGGCGGCGCAGATGGACCGGCGGAAGAGCGGAGTGATGTCGGCGGTGGCGTCGGGCGTGGGCCTGGCGCTGATGACCGTGGGGGCGGCCGCGCCGCCCGCGGGCGCGGCGGACCCCGGGTCGCTGCCGTACTCGGCCACCACCGGCGTGGGCGTGCACAACGCCTACGAGAAGAGCAAGTACGCCTACTTCGCCGACGCCCTGGACTCCGGTGCCGCGCTGCTGGAGCTGGACGTGTGGACGAACTTCTCCGGCGGCACCTGGCGCGTGGCGCACGACAACCCGCTGGGCAACGACAACAACTGCGTCAACGCCTCCACCGCCGCCGAGCTGCGCGCCAAGTCCCGCAACCAGAGCCTGGCCGGGTGCCTGGCCGACCTGCGGGCCTGGCACGACGCCCATCCCGGGCACCGACCGATCCTGCTCAAGATCGAGATGAAGGACGGGTTCGCCGCGAACCTGGGGCGCGGCCCGGCGCAGTTCGACGCGCTGGTCACGAGCAAGCTCGGCGACGCGCTCTACCGGCCCGGCGACCTGGCCGCCGGGTACGCCACGCTCGACGAGGCCGTCCGGGCGAAGGGCTGGCCGACGCGGAACGCGCTGGCGGGGAAGTTCCTGATCCACCTCATCCCCGGCACGGTCGAGGAGTCCAACCCCTTCGACTCGCTGTGGACCGACCGCGAGTACGCCCGCCACCTGCGCGACCTGGCCGCCTCCGGACGGCTGGGCAGTGCCGCCGCCTTCCCGGCCGTGCACCGGGCCGAGGCGGGCGACCCGCGCGTCGGCCGCTACTCCGACGCCTCGATCCGGCCGTGGTTCGTCGTCTTCGACGGCGACGCCTCGACGTACGTGACCGGCGGCATCGACACCGACTGGTACGCGGCGCGGAACTACCTGCTGATCATGACCGACGCCCACAACGTGGCGCCCGCCATCAGCGCCACCAGCCCCACCGAGGCGCAGGCGCGCGACCGGGTGGCCCTGCTCGCCGCCGAACAGGCGAGCGTCCTCACCTCCGACTGGTACACGCTGCCGTCCGTGCTCTCCACGGTCGTTCCGCGGGGTTGACGCGGGGCCGGCCCGGCGTCGGGGCCGGTCCGCCAGGGGCTCTCGCGCGGCCGAAAACGCGGCTTGACGGGCCGTCGCCGATCCTATGGTGTGGTCGGCGGTCCTCCGTCCGGGTGCCGCCCGATCGACCACGAGGGAGCCGCCGTGCGTGTTGTTCTGGCCGAAGACCTGTTTCTGCTGCGCGACGGCCTGGTACGGCTGCTGGAGGCGTACGACTTCGAGATCGCGGCGGCCGTGGACAGTGGGCCGGAGCTGAGCCGGGCCCTGGCCGAACTGGACCCGGACGTCGCGGTCGTGGACGTACGGCTTCCTCCATCGTTCACCGACGAGGGGCTGCAGTGCGCACTCCGGGCCCGCCGCGAGCGGCCCGGGCTGCCGGTGCTGGTCCTCTCCCAACACGTCGAGCAGCTCTACGCGCGTGAGCTGCTCGCCGACGGGGACGGCGGAGTCGGCTACCTGCTCAAGGACCGGGTCTTCGACGCGGAGCAGTTCGTCGATGCCGTACGTCGGGTCGCCGCGGGCGGCACGGCCATGGATCCGCAGGTGATCCAACAACTGTTGACACGGCGCGAGACGGACCGCCCGATGGGCCGTCTGACTCCGCGTGAGAAGGAGGTCATGGAACTGATGGCTCAGGGCAGGTCGAACGCGGCCATCGCGACGCAGCTCGTGGTCACCGAGCGCGCGGTCGCCAAGCACACCTCCAACATCTTCGCCAAGCTCGGCCTCCCGCCGTCCGACGACGACAACCGCCGGGTCCTGGCCGTCCTCGCCTACCTGGACCGGGGATGAGCCGCCGGCCGTCCCTGCCCTCCCCCGCGCCGGAGGGGACGGGCACCCAGGGACTGCCCCGGCGCGTCGTGCTGGCCGCCGGAACGGTGGCGGCGGGGCTGGCCGCCGCGGTCGGCCCCGGCCTGACCCCGCTGGGCAGCGCCGTCGCGGCCCCGCGGCCCTTCGCGACCGGCCCGGCGCAGGAGGCGCTGCGGCGTCTGCTGCCGGACCACGCCGCCCAGTTCCGCCTGACGCCGCTGAGCGCGGCGGACGGCACGGAGCGCTTCCGGGTGACGGGCACGGCGGGACGGATCGAGGTGGCCGGGACGAGCCCGGCCGTGCTGCTCACCGGCGTCCACTGGTACCTGAAGGAGGTCTGCTCCGCGCACGTCTCCTGGGCGGGCAGCCAACTGGACCTCCCCGCGACCCTGCCCGCGCCCGCCTCCCCCCTGGAGCGCTCCACCGCGCTGCCCAACCGGTTCGCGCTCAACGACACCAACGACGGCTACACCAACCCGTACGCCGACTGGGCGTACTGGGAGCGCCTGATCGACGTGCTGGCCTTCAACGGCTGCAACCAGGTGCTGGTCATCGCCGGGCACGAGGCCGTCTACCAGCGGGTGCTGAAGGAGTTCGGCTACTCGGACGCCGAGGCGCGCCGCTGGCTTCCCGCGCCCTCCCACCAGCCGTGGTGGCTGCTGCAGAACCTCAGCGACTACGGCGGCCCGCCGAGCCAGGCGCTGATCGACAAGCGGGTGGAGCTGGGCCGGCGCATCACCGCCCGGCTGCGGGAGCTGGGGATGCACCCGGTGCTGCCCGGCTACTACGGCACGGTGCCCAGGGACTTCGCCACGCGCAACCCCGGCGCCCACACGGTTCCCCAGGGCACCTGGCACGGCTTCGCCCGGCCCGACTGGCTGGACCCGCGCACCGCCGTCTTCGGTGACGTCGCCGCCTCCTTCTACCGGCACCAGAAGGAGCTGTTCGGCGAGGCGCGGCACTTCAAGATGGACCTGCTGCACGAGGGCGGCAGCGCCGGGGACGTGCCGGTGGCGGACGCCGCGCGCGGTGTGGAGGCGGCCCTGCAGAAGGCCCACCCGGGGGCGACCTGGGTGATCCTGGGCTGGCAGGAGAATCCGCGGCGCGAGCTGGTGGACGCCGTGGACAAGCGGCGGATGCTCATCGTCGACGGCATCTCGGAGCGGACCGAGACCGTCTTCGACCGCGAGGCCGACTGGAACGGCACCCCCTACTGCTTCGGTTCGATCCCCAACTTCGGCGGGCGCACCCTGCTGGGCGCCAAGACCCACGTGTGGAACGAGCGGTTCTACGCCTGGCGCGACAAGCCCGGCAGCGCCCTGGTGGGCACCGCGTACATGCCGGAGGCCGCCGACCGCGACCCGGCCGCGTTCGACTTCTTCTCCGAGCTGGCCTGGCGCGAGGCGCCGGCGGACCTGCCGGCGTGGTTCGCGCGGTTCGCCCGGTACCGCTACGGCGGCACCGACTCCGGCGCCGAGGACGCCTGGCGGGCGCTGCACGACACCGCCTACCGGCACTCCGCGAGGCTCTACGGCTTCACCCACGACAGCCTCTTCGCCGCCCGCCCCGATCTGAACGCCACCCGGGCCGGGCAGTACGGGCCCACCGAGCTGTCCTACGACCCGGCGCGGTTCGACGCCGCGCTGGACGGGCTGCTGGCGGTCGGCGCCTCCCTGCGCGGCAGCGACGCCTACCGGCACGATCTGGTGGACGTCGCCCGGCAGGCCCTGGCCAACCGCAGCCGCCGGCTGCTGCCGCAGCTCCGCGACGCGTACCGGCGCGGCGACCGCGGCGCCTTCCGGGAGCTGTCGGCGCTGTGGCTGCGGCTGATGACGCTCGTCGACGAGCTGGCCGGCACCCACCGGCTGTTCCTGCTGGGTCCGTGGACGGACGCGGCCCGCCGCATGGCGACCTCCCCGGAGGAGGCGGCGGAGCTGGAGCGCACCGCCCGTGTGCTGCTGACGGTGTGGGACGGGCGCGCCACCTCCGACGGGGGCCGGCTGCACGACTACGCCAACCGCGACTGGCACGGGTTGACGAGCGACTTCTACCTGCCGCGCTGGCGGAGGTGGCTGGACGAGCTGGACGCCGCGCTGGCCGCCGGACGCGAGCCGGAGCCCGTCGACTGGTACGCGGTCGAGGAGTCCTGGACCAGGGAGCGGAAGGAGTACCCGCTGCGGCCGGTGGGCGACCCGTACGCCACCGCCCTCCGGGTCCGCGACGCGCTCGCCCGCGCGCCCTACCAGGGCGGGGTGGAGACGGAGCCGGACCCGGCGGCCCTGGCCCCGGGCGAGCGCGGGCTGCTGACCGCGACGTTCGTCAACACCAACGGGCTGCGGGCCGCGGGCCCGGTGGAGCTGACCCTGACCGGCCCGTCCGGCGTCACCGCGGAGCCGCTGGACCCCACCACCGTGGCGCGGGTGCCGGCGGGCGGCCGGGCGCGGGTCCGCTGGCGGGTGACCGCGCCGGACCGGCCGCTGAGCGAGCCGCTGCGGCGGCTGCCGTTCACCCTGACGGCGCGGTACGGCCCCGAGGGCGGCGACCGGGTGCGGGCGGTCCACGACGGCGGGCTGTTCCTGGCCGGGCCGCTGCCGGCGGGGTGGCGCACGGTCGCCACCAACGGCGCGGTCTTCGGCCGGCTGGGCGGACGGTACGCCATCGACGGCGGCGGCGCGGACCTGTGGAAGGCCACCGCGGAGTTCGGGGCCCTGTACCGGCCGGACGGGCTGGGCGAGCGGGGCACGGCGACCGTGCGGGTCGTCTCCCAGCCGGCGACCGGGCCGTGGGCGCGGGCGGGCGTCTTCGTCCGCGACGACCTGGCCGAGGCGGGCTCCCCCGGTTTCCTCAACCTGTCGGTGACCCCGGCCAACGGCGTGGTGCTGTCGTACGACTCCGACGGCGACGGGCAGTTGGACACCTACCGGCGGATCACCGGGGTGAAGGCCCCGGTGCTGCTGCGGCTGCGGCGCGCGGGCCGGGACTACACCGGCGAGTTGTCCACGGACGACGGCAAGAGCTGGCGGACGGTGGCGACCGTGCGGGTGCCGGGTTCGGCGGCGCGGCAGGACGTCGGACTCGGGATGACGGCGGCGAACGGCACCGCGCGCGGCACGGTGGAGTTCTCCGGGTGGCGGCTGGGCTGAACCGGCCGCCCGGCGGGCGCGAGGTGGTGCCCGCGCGCGGAGGGTGGCGTCCGCGCGCGGGAGGTGACCGACAAAGGCTCCGCTCGTTCAGCCCGACGTGGCCCTGAAGGATGCGACCTCTCCCCACCGGGCGCCTCGGCCCGCCTCGTCCGGCCCCGTCGACGTCGAGCGGGCCGAGGCCGCCCTCGTCGAGCACTATCCGCGTCTGGTGCGCCTGGCGTACCTGGTCCTGCCGCCCTCCTCGGGGCGGCACCGCCGGGTGCGAGTGGCGCACGCCGTGGCGCAGCGCTCGCTGCCGCGCGGGCGCGGGGCACGGGACGTCCCCGCGCCGGTGCGCGCGCCGGACGCGCCGGACGCGGCGTACGCGCTGCTGCGGCTGCGGGTGCTGCGGGCGGCGCTGGCGGCGGCCCGGCCGCGCGGGCTCCTCGGCGGGATCGTGCGTCCGGTCGTGCCGTGGCCGCCGCTGGTGCTGGGGCTGCGGCTGTCCCCCCGGCCCGGCGGCGCCGACGCGCTCGCCCTGGAGCGGGCCCTGTCGGAGGTGTCGGCGGCGGCGCGGGCGGCGTACGCGCTGCGCCGTCTGGAGGGTCTGACGGACGAGGACGCGGCGCGGCTGCTGGCGGCGGCCGGCGCGGCGGACCCGCGGGCGGCGCTGGCGGAGGCGGACGGGGTGCGGGCCCCGGCCGGGAGCCGGGACCGGTCGCCGCTGGAGTCGGCGGAGTTCGACCCGTGCACGCTGCGGGCCCGTCCCACCGACCTGATGCGGCGGCGCCAGAACGCGCGGGCCGCGGCCGTGGCCGGTTGCGCGCTGGCGGTGTGCGGGGCGCTGCTGGGGCTGCCGGGCGACGGCTGGGGTCCGGACGGCGCGGCGGCCCCGGTGTACGCCCGCAACCCGGCGGCGGAGCGGGCCCTGGACCCGGAGCGGCTGGTGCGGGCGGAGGCCGGGGCGTGGCGGCGGTCGGCGCGCACCGACTTCTCCGTCTGGCCGGCCCGGGGCGGGCTCACCGGTGACACCGGGCTGCTGCGGCGGGCGCTGGCGGTGTGGGCGCGTCCGGGCTCGGAGGTGCGGGTCACCGCGACGCCGGGCACCCCGACCGGGCCGGCCGCGGGCCCCGCGCACCTGCTGTACGCGGGCGAGGTGGACGGCTCCTCGGTGGTGGTGCTCCACGACGGGCTGCGGGTGGTGCGCTACGCCGAGCCGGCGGGCGGCCGGACGGGGCCGGTCGCGCTGGACTTCGCGCGGACGGACGGCGCGGACGCGGCGTCCGCCGGCGCGCTGGTGGTCGCCCGCGTGGACGGCGCCGCCCGCTATCTGACGGCGCCGTGGATCACCGACGTCTCGGTCGTCGACCTGCTCGACCCCGCCGACGCCGGGCGCCCGGTGGAGCGTTCCGCCGACGGGCTGACCGCCCCGGTGGCCGGGCCGCCCCTGACCGGCTCGCCGTGCGGCGCCTGGCCCGCGCTGCGGCTGACGCCGCACGGCGGGGTCGACGGCCGCTCCGGCGCCCGGGGCGCCGGCCCGTACCTGCTGACCGACCTCGGCGAGCTGAACCCGGTCCGGTTGACGTACGGGGCCCCGGGCGGGGCCGTGGACGCGGGCGCCGCCGGGGAGGCGGCCCGCACCGCGCTGGCCCGCACCGTCTGCCGGCTGCCGGCGCTGGCGGGCGGGGGCGTGAGGGCGGTGAACACCTGGGGGTTCGCCGAGCAGCTCCTGCCGGAGGGCGCGGGCCGGGCGCGCTGGGTGTGCACCCGGGCGGACACCTGGCGGGGCGCGGGCTCGCGGGTGCTGGCCCAGTTCCTGGCCCCGGCGAGCGAGCCGGACGCGCCGGGCGCGGTGGTGGCGCAGACCGGGGACGGGCCGGCGTGCGGGGTGCGGGAGGAGCGGGTGCTCGGCGGGGCGCTGTGGAAGTCCCCCTCCGGCGCCTGGTACCTGCTCGCCGCGGGCAGCGACGAGGTCGCGTCCATCTCCGTGACCGGCGGGGTGACGCACCGCGCGGTGGGCCGCACCCTCGCCGTGGCGGCGGAGAAGGACGCCCGGGTCGAGCTCTCCGCCTCGCTCGTGGACGGCGGGCGACTGGCCGCCCTTCACTGATTCCGGCGCCGAACCTCCACCGATTCGGCGCCGGACGCGGCCCGTTGGGTCACCCGTGGCGGACTTGCGCCGTCCGGCGGCCCGCGGCGCTCGCTAGGGTGTTCCCATGACCACCGGGGTACGCCGCAGGATGGGTGTCGAGGAACGTCGACAGCAACTGATCGACGTCGCGCTGAGGTTATTCAGCGACCGTTCTCCCCAGGACGTGTCGATCGACGACATCGCCACCGCGGCCGGCATATCCCGGCCGCTCGTCTACCACTACTTCCCTGGCAAGCACAGCCTCTACGAGGCGGCCGTACGGCGGGCCGCCGACGAGCTGTCCGCCCGCTTCGTCGTTCCGCCCGAGGGGCCGTTCAGCTCGCGTCTGCTGTTGGTGATGGGCCGCTACTTCGACTTCGTCGAGGAGCACGCGCCCGGCTTCTCCGCCCTGCTGCGCGGTGGTTCGACCGTCGGGTCGGTGCGGACCGACGCCGTGATCGACGAGGTGCGGCAGGCCGCGTACGAGCAGCTCCTGACCCACTTGGAGATCGCCGACCCCGGGCCGCGGCTGGCCCTGGTGATCCGGTCCTGGATCGGGGTCGCCGAGACCTCGGCGCTGAACTGGCTGGAGGAGCGCTCGATTCCGCGGTGGGAGCTGGAGCGCCAACTCGTCCACGATCTGCTGGCCCTGGCGGCGGTGACGGCCGCGTTCGACGAGGAGACCGCCCGGGTGTTCCGCCGCGTCGTGCGACAGGAGCCCGTCGACGGCACGTTCGGGGATCTGGTGGGGCGGCTGGCGGCGCTGGCGCCCGGCGTGTTCGGCGGCCCGGACGGGGGTACGGGCGGGGATGCGGCGTCCGAAGGCACCGCGGAAGGCGGTCTCTAGCGTCGATGGGGCGATGACCGAGGCACGGGAACTGCGCTCGCTGGTGGGCTCGGTGGATCTGCCGCCGGGCACGCTGGTGGATCGCACGGTGCTCGGCGGGTGGCACGAGCCGTTGTTGTGGCGGGCCGACGCGCCCGCCGGGCCGGACGGTTGGGAGCGGATGCTTCCGGTGCGGGACGCCACCGGGCTGTGGCCCGTGCTGCTGGGTCGGCACGGGCGCGGCACGTCCGTGGAGGACGACCTGCTGCCGGAGTCGGGGCCCGGGGACGGGACCGGGGGCGGGCTCGACGCCGGGGACGTGCTGGCCCGCTGGTGGGAGGGGCACGCCGCGCGGGAGCCGGACGGGGCGGCGGCGCTCCGTCCGTTCGGCGGGCGGTGGCCCGGACTCGCGCCGTCCGCCGGGACGGTGGGCGATCCGGACGGGGCGGCGGTCGGTGTGGCCCGTTCCCTGGTCGCCCACGGCACCCTGCTCGATCCGCGGGTCGCCCTGGTCCCGGTCCGGCGGAGCGCCGACGTCCCCGTGGCGATCGGCTGGACGGGCACGCTGGCGTCCGGCGAGGGCGCCGCGCCGTTCGGTGCCGTGCTGCGCTCCTGGGAGGAGCGGTTCGGGACGCGGGTGGTGGCGCTGGAGCCGGACGTGCTGCACCTGTCGGTGGCGGCGCCGCCGCGGACGGTGCGGGAGGCGCTCGCGGTCGCGGCCGAGCACTTCGCGTTCTGTCCGGCCGTGGTCCGGCAGGGGCCCGGGAGCCTGGCGCGCTACGCGGAGAAGTGGCTTCTCGGCAGCGGCCACTGGTCGTTCTGGTGGGATTGACGGACCCCGGTGGACCCCGGTGGACGCCGGGGGAAGAGCCGCGGGGCGGCACCGGTCGCCCGGTGCCGCCCCGCCGTCCCCGTCGGGGTCCGATGCCCGTCCCTACCGTGCGGTGAACACCGCCACCGTGCGCGGCGGGACGGTGAAGGCGCCCTTGTCCGCGTCGAACGCGGAGGTCTTCACCACCGCGTCGGAGCCCTTCGCCTGTGCCGGGTGCAGGGTGTAGGAGCCGCCCTCGAGGGACTCCACGGTCTGCGTCCGCCGCTCGGGGGTGGCGTTGAAGACGACCACGAGGTCGTCCCCGCCGTCCTTCAGGCGCATGGTGATCACGCCCGGGGTCTCGTCCTTCCCCGACAGCGGGAAGGAGAGGGCGTTTTGGACGCCGTCCGCCGTGGACTGGCCGAAGACCTTCTCGGTGGAGCGGATCGTCAGCAGGTCCCGGTAGGCGGCGGACGCCCCCTCGATCTCCGCGCAGGACGGGGAGAGTTCCCCGGCGGTGAGCAGCGGCTTGGCGTACGACCACTTGTCCTGGTTGTCCCAGGCGGGGGGCAGGCCGCGGCCGAAGCCGTTGCCGGCCGCGCAGTTCCAGTGGATGGCGTTGTACCAGTCGCCGGAGTCGTAGGAGTTGCGGTCCAGCGACTTCGAGCGCAGCAGGTCGGTGCCCGCCTGGCTGAGAGCCGGTCCCTGGGAGAGGGCGGCGGTGGCCATGGCGATCACCTGCATGCGGGCGCGGTCGGCGGCCGGGGTGTCCTTCGGCAGCTTGAACGCCAGGGCGTCGTAGAGGGTCTCGTTGTCGTGGGCGTCGGCGTAGGCGAGCGCGTCGCCGGGGGCCTCCGCGTATCCGGCCGGTGAGCCGTTGTAGTCGACCTGCGAGCCCTTGACCCGCCTGCCGGAGCTGTCGGTGAAGGTGTAGTCGGCGAGGTTGCCGCTGAGTCCGACCTTGATCAGGTCCTGGTAGTGCAGGAGCCGTCCGCGCTGTTCCTCGCGGCTGCCGTTGGCGGGCGAGGAGTTGGGGTCGGTGTACAGGCCGCTGGCGAAGCCCTGGACGCCGGGGTCGGCGTCGAAGGGTCCGCCGCCGCGCACCGCGTCGCGGGCCCGGTCGGAGAAGGTGGCGATGCCGGTGCCGGCCATGTTCTTCTGCGTGGCCTGGACGAAGCGGGCGTCGTCGGCGACCTCGCCGAAGTTCCAGCCCTCGCCGTAGAGGACGATGCTCTTCCCGTCGACGCCGTCCTTCTCCGGGGTGAGGGAGTCCAGCGCCTTCCGGACGGCCAGGATGTTCTCCTTGGGGTGGTGGCCCATCAGGTCGAAGCGGAAGCCGTCCACCTTGTACTGCTTGGCCCAGGTGACGATGGAGTCCACCGTGAGCTTGCCCATCATGGTGTTCTCGGGCGCGGTGTTGGCGCAGCAGGTGGAGGTGGCGACGGTGCCGTCCTCCAGGAGCCGGTGGTAGTAGCCGGGCACGATCCGGTCCAGGACGGACTTCTCGTGCTGCCCGGCGGCCATGGTGTGGTTGTAGACCACGTCGAGGACGACCCGCAGTCCGGCCGCGTTGAGGCTCTGGACCATCTTCCGGTACTCGACGGTGCGGGTGGTGCCGTTGGGGTCGGTGGCGTACGAGCCCTCGGGCACGGTGTAGTGCAGCGGGTCGTAGCCCCAGTTGTAGGCGTCCTTGTCGCGGACCTTTCCGACGCACTCCTGCTGCTTCTCGGAGTCGGCGGGGAGGGCGGCCAGGTCGCAGGCGGGCTCGGCGCGGTCGGCGGCGCGCTCGGGGATGGAGGCGATGTCGAAGGAGGGCAGCAGGTGGACGTGGGTGGTGCCGGCGTCCGCCAGTTCCCTCAGGTGCTTCACGCCGTCCGAGGACTTCTCGGTGAAGGCCAGGTAGCCGCCGCGGTTCTCCTTGCGCACCGTGGGGTCGGCGACGGAGAAGTCGCGGATGTGCAGTTCCTGGATCTGGGCGTCGCGCAGCGGCACCGCCTCCGGCTTCCGCAGGTCCTTCCAGCCCTTGGGGGCGAGCTCGGGGTCGGCCAGGTCCACCACCAGGCTCTGCCGGGAGTCGGTGGTCAGCGCGGTGGAGTAGGGGTCGGTGACCTTGTTGACGACCAGCTTCCGCACCGAGGGCGCCCAGACGGTGACCTGGTAGCGGTAGGGCTTGCCCGCCCAGCTCCGGTTGCCCTTCGCGCTCCAGACGCCGGTGGCGTCGTCGCGGCGCATCGCCACGGTGCGGCCGTCGAGTTCGAGGGCGACCTTCTGCGCGGTGGGGGCCCAGACCGAGAGGGTGGGGCGGCCCTTGGCGTCGAAGACCGGGCCGAGGTCGGCCTCGGCCGCCTTGGCGCCGTAGAGGTCGTCGAGGACGCCGGCGATCTGGACGCCGGTCGCCGCCAGCAGCGCTCCCTCGCCGTTGCGCTGGGTGGCGAGGAGTTGGCCGCGCAGGGCGGTGCGCGCCCGGTCGCGGTCGCGCGGGTCGACGGTGAAGGCGGCGTACTCCTTCAGGTGGGGGTACTTCTCCTTCTGCGCCTCGGTGAGTCCGCCGGGGACGGGGTTCAGGCGCAGCCAGTGGCCCTCGTGGGTCAGGGCGCCGTCCTCGACGGCGAGGGTGCCCTTGGGGTCGTACACGAGCTGTTCGCTGGTCGCGTCGCCGGCCTTGATCTTCCAGGCGACGGTGTTCCGGTCGATCCACTGGGCCTCGGCCTTGGTCGGGTCCAGGTCGGGGGCGCTGCCGGTGGTGGGCAGCAGGTAGCCGGGGGTGGCCGACAGCTTCCACACCTCGCGGCCGTGGGTGGCGAAGTCCAGCGACTGGTCGGCGGCCTCGTCCTTGGTGTCGCCCTTGTGGATGATGTAGCTCAGCGACGTGGCGCCCTCGGCGAGCGGCACCTCGAAGGTGACGCCGAAGGAGTCCCTGCGCGTGGGCATCAGCGGCTTGGACCAGTCGGTGGGCTCGGCGGCGCCGGTCCAGGTGTGGAGGCCCCAGCCGTCGTAGTCGCCGTCCGCGCGGTGGTAGTGGAGGACGGCCTTCTTCTCGTCCTGCGGCGGGTAGACGCCCTCGGGCCGCTCGTCGCGGACCCCGTCCTCGCCCTGTTCGATCCACACCTCGCCGGTCTTCGCCGGGTCGATGGTGCGCTCGGGGCCGTCGGCGGTCCCGTCCTTGGTGATGGTGAAGGGCAGTCTGGAACCGCCGTCGGGGACCTTCAGCCAGGCGAAGGCGCCGTAGGCGTCGCGTCCGGTGAAGGGGGCGCGCTGCTCGCCGGAGGTCAGCGTCCAGCCGTCGTAGTCGCCGTCGGCGCGGTGGTAGTGGACGACGGCCCAGTCCCGTTCGACGGCCGAGGGCTTCTCCTTCGGCGGGGCCTGGCCGGCGGTGGAGGTCGCCAGGTCGCTCGCGGTGCGTCCCGTGCCGTCGACCACGACGGCCTTGTAGCGCAGGGGCGTTCCGGCCTCGACGTCCTCGCCCAGGTGCTGGGTGACCGTGTAGGGGGCGTGGTCGGCGGTGCCGAGGGTCCGCCACGCGCCGTCGCCGATCCGGGCGGCGAAGACGACGCGGTTCAGGCCGTCCCCTCCCTCGACGTCGGCGGTGATCTCGACGGTGCCGGTGGCGCCCGCGGCGGGGGCCTTCAGCTCGACGGTGGGCCTGGCGTCCGGGGCGGGAAGCGGCTTGCCGGCCTTGAGGACCACGGTGGACAGGGCCGGGACGGTGACGGTCAGCGTGGCGTCGTCGCCGGTGCGGACCGTGGCGTCACCGCCGTGGATCTGCCGGAAGGCGGTGTTCGGCGAGCCGGTGGGGATCTCGACGGTGCGGGCCTTCTCGCTGTTGTTGGCGGCGACGAGGTACTCGGTGCGCTGCCCGGCGTCGATGCGGGAGAAGGCGTACACGCCCGGGCCGTCGCCCTGCTCGACGTGGCGCTCGGTCTGGACGCCGTCGCGCAGGGCGGGGTGTTCGCGGGTCAGCTTCGACAGCGCGGCGATGGACCGGTAGAGGGGGTGGTCGGTGTCGTACGCGTCCTCGGCGTGGGTGCGGTCGGTGCCGATCCGGTCGTTCTTCTCCGGGTCGAGGTAGGCGGCGGTCTTGGACGCGAAGAGGGTCTGGCGGGCGTCCTGGTCGCCGCCGGCGCCGGTGAAGCCCTGCTCGTCGCCGTAGTAGATCACCGGGTTGCCGCGGGTGAGGAACATCAGCTCGTTGGCGAGCTCGGCCCGGCTCAGCAGTTCGGCGTCGTCGGCGCCGGGGTTGTCCTGCCGGAGGAAGGCGCCGATGCGGCCCATGTCGTGGTTGCCGGTGAAGGTGACCTGCTCGTAGGCGTTGGACCGGCCGGTGGTGTAGCGGTGGTCCTGGGCGAACAGGTCGGACAGCCTGGTCGCCGGTCCGCCCTGGGAGGCGTAGGAGCGGGCCGCCTCCTGGAAGCCGAAGTCGAGGGTGGCGTCGAGGTTGCCGCGGGTGACGTAGGGGGCCATCTGGGCGGGGTCGGAGGAGTAGACCTCGCCGAACATGAAGAAGTCGTCGCGGCCCTGCTTCGCGGCGTAGGCGTCCAGCGCCGCGGCCCACCGGGTCCAGAACTCCAGGTTGACGTGCTTGACCGTGTCGATGCGGAAGCCGTCGATGTCGAAGTCCTTCACCCACCGCTGGTAGATCTTCTCCATGCCCTCGACGACCTCGGGACGCTCGGTCCACAGGTCGTCCAGGCCGTGGAAGTCGCCGTTCAGCGAGCTCTCGCCGGCGAAGGTGGAGTCGCCGCGGTTGTGGTACATCGTCGGGTCGTTGAGCCAGGACGGGACCTTGACGTCCTTCTCGTCCTCGGCGACCACGGGGGTGCGCGGGAAGGAGGTGCGGTCGACCTTCGGGAAGGTCTTCCCCGCCGCGTAGTCGGTGTCGTCGAAGGGCTCGCCGTCCTTGGTGAGGTAGGGGAAGGCGCCCTCGGAGAGGTAGGAGCGGGACTTCTCCTCGTAGTCCACCACGTCGGCGGTGTGGTTGGTGATGACGTCGAAGAAGACCTTCATGCCCTTGTCGTGGGCCTTGTCGATCAGCTCGCGCAGTTCGGCGTTGGTGCCGAAGTGCGGGTCGACGCGGGTGAAGTCGGTGATCCAGTAGCCGTGGTAGCCGGCCGAGGCGTTCTCGCCCTCGCCCTGGACGGGCTTGTTCTTGAAGATGGGCGCCATCCAGATGGCGGTGGTGCCCAGGCCCTTGATGTAGTCGAGCTTGTCGATCAGGCCCCTGAGGTCGCCGCCGTGGTAGAAGCCCTTGTGGGCGGGGTCGTGACCGGTCGTGAGCCGGTCGCCCTCCAGTCCGCCGCGGTCGTTGGAGCGGTCGCCGTTGGCGAAACGGTCCGGCAGGACGAAGTAGAACTGCTCCCGCGTCAGGTCGTGCCGGGTGGGCTCGGCGGCCAGTTTCGCGTCGGACGGCGGCGCCGGCGGTGCGGCCTGGGCGGGCGCCGCCGCGGTGATGAGCGTCGCGAGGAGTGCGGCCGCGAGCATCGCGGCCCCTCCTCTGCGCGCCAGGGGACCTGTCACGGGTCGCTCTCCTCGGGTGCGGTGATGTGGGTGCGGGTGCGGGGGGTGACCTGTGGGGGGAGTCCGGTCGGGGTCTCGGGGCCGCCCGGCCCGGCGGGGAAGTGGACGAAGGGCCGGGCGGCCGGTTCGGGGGCCTGGGGTCAGGAGCGCCAGGTGTCGTTCAGGACGACCTTGCCGTCGGCGGGGACGGTGGCGGTGCGGTTGGCGCCGCTCTCCCAGGTGACGGAGCCGCCGCCGTCCTTGCGGAGGTACTTGTACTGGAAGGTGGTGCCGGGGGGCAGGGAGACGTCGAGCTTCCACACCGGGTAGCTCGACGGGTCCAGCTTCAACGCCTGGCCGGTGTTCCAGTTGCCCAGCTCGGCGCGGTCGCCGGTGACGTGGATGTTCTCACCCGGGACCGTGGTGGCGGTGACGTTGAACGAGGCGCCGTCGGCCGTGTCGCCCGAGCCGCCGTTCCCGTTCCCGGAGCAGGTGCGGGCGCCGGTGTGGAGGGCCAGGGCGGTGTTGGCGCCGAGGGTGGCGGTGAACCGGCCGGAGCCGTCCACGGTCACCGTCCTGCCGCTCTGCACGTCGCAGTAGTCGCCGGCCGGCAGCGAGGTGGTGAAGGTCCGGCTCAGCGACGAGGACTCGTGGTTGATGACGACGTACGCCGCGGAGCCGCGGCCGAAGGCGATGGCGTCGTTGCCGTTGTCCCACCAGTTGGTGACGGCCTGTCCGCGGGCGGTGTTGCGGAAGGCGACCATGGAGGAGATCTCGGGCCAGGCGTGCTGGCACTTCCAGCCGTCGCTGTAACAGGCGTTCACCGTGCCGCCGTTGGGGGGACCGGCGTCCTTGTCGCTCCACTCGTAGCCGGAGTGGACGTCCGGGGAGCCGTAGGGCCAGGCCAGCATGAAGACGCTCGCCAGGGTGTAGTCGGCGCCGTTCTTGTAGTTGAGGGTGTCGCCGCCGCGCTCGGTGTCGTGGTTGTCGACGAAGACCCCGGCCTGGCCGGAGGGCATGTGGCCCCAGCCCTCGCCGAAGTTCTTCAGGTAGGCGAGCTTCTCGGCGGTGAAGACCCGCTTGAGGTCGCGGGCGTAGCGGAACTCCTGGACGTCGCCGTTGCCGAGGTACTCGCTGGGCGAGACGGCCTCGCCGGCGCCGTGAATGGCCTCCTGCTTCCAGTAGGCGTTCGGGTTGGTCAGCCGGGACTTGATGGCGGCCAGGTCGGCCGCGGGCATGTGCTTGGCCGCGTCGATCCGGAAGCCGTCCACGCCGAGGGAGAGCAGGTCGTTCATGTACGCCGCGATCCGGTCGCGCACGTAGGGCTCGCCGGTGTCGAGGTCGGCGAGGCCGACCAGTTCGCAGTTCTGGACGTTGGCCCGGTCCTGGTAGTTGTTGATCTCGGACCGGCAGTCGTCCATGTCCTGGCCCTGGTAGATGCCGGGGTAGTCGTACTTGGTGTACGACGAGCCGCCGGTTCCGGTCCCGCTGCCGGCGGACATGTGGTTGATCACCGTGTCCACGACGACCTTGACGCCCGCCGCGTGGCAGGTGTTCACCATGTTCTGGAACTGCGCGCGGGTGCCGAGGCGTCCGGCGATCTTGTAGCTGACGGGCTGGTACGAGGTCCACCACTGGCTGCCCTGGATGTGCTCCTGGGGCGGCGAGACCTGGACGTAGCCGTAGCCGGCCGGACCGAGCCGGTTGGTGCACTCCCGCGCGACCGAGTCGAACTTCCACTCGAACAGGACGGCGGTGACGTCCTTGGTGCCGGGTGGGGCCGCCTGGGCCTGCCCCGGGACGGCGACGAGCGAACCTGCCATGCCCGCGACAAGCGCGAGCGCGGCGGCCGTGGATCTTCTGGCCACGTTTCCTCCTGTGGGGGAAGCAGATGCGAGTGCCTGCCTGGGGGCAACGCGCCGCGCCCTAAGGCCGTGGAGGTTGAAGGCCCTTTCTGCAAGAAAGCTGAAAGGAGGTGAAACCCTTCGCGCAGGAGACCGTAGGTCGCTCCCCGACCACCGTCAAGACTTTGGGACACTTCCCGGAAACATCACCGTTTCCCTTGCGCAACCTCTTTCGCAAGAACTTGCACGGTGCTACGTTCAACCACATTCCCGGCCCGGTCGGCCGGGGGTTCCTTGTGACGAACCCCACGCGCCCGGCCGGCCGGGCCGGGTGCCACGGCGGCTTCCCTCGGCGACGACCGGTCGGTCACGACGCCGGCGGCGGGGCCGTCGACCCCCGCACCACCAGCTCCGGCTGGAAGACGAACTCCGTGTGCTGCACGGGGTTCCCGCCGATCTCCTCCAGCAGCGCGTTCACCGCCGCGTTCGCCATGGCCTTGACCGGCTGCCGCACGGTCGTCAGCGGCGGATCGGTGAAGGCGATCAGCTCGGAGTCGTCGTAGCCGACCACCGACAGCTCGCGGGGCACGTCCAGCCCGCGCTGCCGGGCCGCCCGGACCACGCCGAGCGCCATCATGTCGCTGCCGCAGACCACGCCCGTGCAGCCCGCCTCGATCAACCCGCCCGCGGCGGCGTGGCCGCCCTCCAGCGTGAACAGCGTGTGCCGCACCAGCCCCCGCACCACCGCGTCGGGCACGCCCCGCTCGGCCAGCGCCGCCGCGAAGCCCTCCACCTTCCGCCGGACGGGGACGTACCGGACGGGGCCGACCGCCAGGCCGATGCGCCGCGGATCGTGTCCGAGATCCGTCAGGTGGCGGACGGCCATCCGCGCCGCGGCCCGGTCGTCGGGCGAGACGAAGGCGGCGCCGACGCGCTCGTTGAACCCGTTGACGAGCACGAACGGCACACCCCGTCCGGCGAGCCGGGCGTAGCGGTCGGTGTCCGCGGTGGTGTCGGCGTGCAGCCCGGAGAGGAAGACGATGCCGTTGACGCCGCGCTCGACGAGCTGGTCGACCAGCTCGTCCTCGGTGGCGCCGCCCGGCATCTGGGTGCACAGCACGGGGGTGTAGCCGTGCCCGGCCAGGGCCTGCTCGATGACCTGCGCGAACGCCGGGAAGATCGGGTTGGTCAGCTCGGGGATGACCAGCCCGATCAGCCCGGCGCTGCGCTGCCGCAGCCGCACGGGGCGCTCGTAGCCCAGGACGTCCAGGGCGGCCAGCACCTTCTGCCGGGTTCCGGCCGCCACGCCCGCCTTGCCGTTGAGCACCCTGCTGACCGTGGCCTCGCTGACCCGGGCCTGGGCCGCTATGTCGGCGAGGCGGGCGGTGCCCGGGACGGTTCCCCCGGAAGCGCTTCCGACCGGACCTCCGGCCGGGCCGCCGACCGGGGGAACCATGCCCGTCTGCGTCATGCCTCCCACCAGACGGTGGTGTCCGCGGGGAGGGCGCCGCCCTCGTACTCGCCGCTGGCCAGCAGCACCCGGCCGGGGACGGTGGGCAGCTCCACGGGGGCGCCGGTGGTGTTGACCGTGCAGACGAAGTCCCGGCCGGAGCCGTCGGCGGCGCGGCGGCGGAAGGCGAGCACCCCGGCGGGGAACTCGTCCAGCCACTCCACGGCGTCGCCCGCGCCGAGCGCCGGGTGCTCGCGACGCACGGCGAGCGCGCTGCGGTACATCTCCAGCGTGGAGGTGGGGTCGCCGGTCTGCTCCTCGACCGACAGCTCCGCCCACTCCGGCGGCTGGGGCAGCCAGCTCCCGCCGGAGCCGAAGCCGTAGCTGGGGCCCTCGGACGTCCACGGGATGGGCACGCGGCAGCCGTCGCGCAGCCCGTCCTGGCCGTTGTCCCGGAAGAACGACGGGTCCTGGCGCACCTCGTCGGGCAGGTCGACGACCTCCGGCAGGCCCAGCTCCTCGCCCTGGTAGACGTACGCCGAGCCGGGCAGCGCCAGCATCAGCAGCGAGGCCGCGCGGGCGCGGGGCAGGCCGCCGCCGAGCCGGGTGCGGTGGCGCACCACGTCGTGGTTGGAGAGCACCCAGGTGGTGGGGGCGCCGACCGGACGCATGGACTCCAGCGACTCGTCGACGACCTTGCGCAGCGCCTCGGCGTTCCAACCGGTGTTCAGGTAGTGGAAGTTGAACGCCTGGTGCAGCTCGTCGGGCCGCAGGTACAGGGCGGTGCGCTCGGGGCTGGGCGTCCACGCCTCGGCGACGCCGATGCGCTCGCCGGGGTACTCGTCGAGGATCCGCCGCCAGGAGCGGTAGATCTCGTGGACGCCATCCTGGTCGAAGAAGGGCAGCACCTGGTTGCCCAGCAGCTTCAACTGCCCGGCCCGGCCCATGTCGGGCAGGCCCGCGGCCTTGACCAGGCCGTGGGCGACGTCGATGCGGAAGCCGTCCACGCCCATGTCGAGCCAGAAGCGCAGCACCGAGCGGAACTCGTCCCGCACGGCCTCGTTCTCCCAGTTGAAGTCGGGCTGCTCGGGGGCGAACAGGTGCAGGTACCACTCCCCCGGGGTGCCGTCGGGGTTCTTCGTGCGGGTCCAGGCCGGGCCGCCGAAGATGGACTCCCAGTCGTTCGGGGGCTCCTCGCCGTTCCTGCCGCGGCCGGGCCGGAAGTGGTAGCGGTCGCGCAGGGGCGAGCCGGGGCCCTCGCGCAGGGCGCGCTGGAACCACTCGTGCTGGTCGGAGGAGTGGTTGGGCACCAGGTCCACGATGACGCGCAGGCCCAGTTCGTGGGCGTCGCGGATCAGGGCGTCGGCGTCGTGGAGGTCGCCGAACATCGGGTCGATGGCGCGGTAGTCCGCGACGTCGTATCCGGCGTCGGCCTGCGGGGAGGCGTAGAAGGGGCTGAGCCAGACGGCGTCGACGCCCAGGTCGGCCAGGTAGGGCAGCCGTGCGCGGACGCCCGCCAGGTCGCCCATGCCGTCGCCGTTGCCGTCGGCGAAGGAACGGGGGTAGACCTGGTAGATCACCGCGTCGCGCCACCAGCCGGTGGGCTCGCCCGTGACGTCCGTACGGATGGCCGGAGCCGTACCGGTGGCGGGGGCTGAGGAGTGCTGGGTCATGTCATCCCTGGTGGTCGTGAGTGGGGGGACGCGAGGTGCCGGACGGACGGGGCGCGGGTCAGGACTTGACGGCCCCGGAGGTCAGTCCGGCGACGAGGTGGCGCTGGGCGATGCCGAAGACGATCGCGGCCGGCACGGCGATGATCACCGCGGCGGCGGTCATGGAACCCCAGTCGCCGGCGTACTGGTTGACGAAGGTCTGCAGGCCGCCGGCGAGGGTGAGGTTCTCCTCGCCGGTCATGAAGGCCGACGCGTAGGCGACCTCCGCCCAGGCGGTCACGAAGCTGTAGAAGCCGGTGACGGCCAGGCCCGGCTTGGCCAGCGGCAGGATCAGCCGCCAGAAGGTGCCGAACGGGTTGAGGCCGTC
This sequence comes from Streptomyces macrosporus, assembly GCF_039533145.1. NCBI lineage: Bacteria > Bacillati > Actinomycetota > Actinomycetes > Kitasatosporales > Streptomycetaceae > Streptomyces > Streptomyces macrosporus. The sequence continues at coordinate 462,577 of NZ_BAAASZ010000020.1, read as the reverse complement.
CACCCGTCCGGACTCGTCGATGGAGACGGGGATGGTGTCGAAGAAGCCCTTCATCATCCAGGCGCAGAACGGCACCGCGATGGTGAGGTAGGTGATGATCAGGCCGATGGGCTGGTTGAGGAGCCCGAGCTGCGCCATCAGGTTGTACAGCGGCACAATCAGGATCGCCATCGGGAACATCTGCGTGATCAGCAGGGTCCACATCAGCGGGCGCATTCCGGGGAAGCGGAAGCGGCTGACGGCGTATCCGGTGGTGGCGGAGACGAAGACGCCCAGCAGCGTGGTGACGACCACGACCACCACCGAGTTCCAGAACCAGGTCAGGAAGTAGGTGTCGTTGAGGACGTGGTCGTAGTTCTCGAAGGTGAAGTTCTTCACCAGCGAGGTGGTGAAGGCGTCGCTCTTGGGCTTGAACGACGTCACCAGCAGCCACAGCGGCGGGAACACCGCGACCACGGCGGCCACCAGCAGGCCCGCGTGCAGTCCGAACGAGGCCAGGGGGCCGCGTTCGCCGCGGCCGCGGACGCGACGGGGGCGCGCGGCGGGGACGGCCGGCGCCGGGGCGGTCGTGGTGGGGTCGGGCGTCGTGGTCCCGGTGGCGGTCCCCGTGGTGTTCATGGTCGTCACCACACCTCTCCCTGCTTGCGGAGCGAACGGCGGTAGACCACCGCGAAGGCCGTCAGGAGCAGCAGGATCAGCACGCCCCAGGCCGCGGAGGTGGCGAAGTCGCGCGGGCTGACGAGGAAGGACAGCCGGTAGGCGTAGGTCACCAGGATCTCGGTGGAGTCGCCGGGGCCGCCGCGGGTGAGCAGGTAGATCACCGGGAACATGTTGAACGTCCAGATGGTGCTCAGCAGGACCACGGTGCTGCTGACCGCGCGGATGCTCGGCAGGGTCACGTTCCAGAAGCGCTGCCAGGCGTTGGCGCCGTCCACCTCGGCGGCCTCCAGCAGCTCTCCGGGTATGGCCTGGAGGGCGCCCAGCAGGGCGACGAGCATGAAGGGCACGCCCAGCCAGACGTTCACCGCGATGACGGAGAGCTTCGCCCAGGTGGGGTCGCCCAGCCAGGGGATCCCGTCGATGCCGCCGCCGGCCAGCACCTGGTTGAGGAGGCCGTTCTTCTCGTTGAAGAGCATCTTCCAGGCGAAGACGGAGACGAAGGCCGGGATGCCCCAGGGCAGGATGATGGCGATGCGGTACAGGGTGCGGCCGCGCAGCTTCCGGTTGAGCATCACGGCCAGCACCAGGCCGATCAGGAAGGTGACGGAGACGCAGCCCACCGTCCACAGGACCGTCCAGCCCAACCGGTCCCAGAAGACGCTGTCGGTGAGGATCTCCCGGTAGTTCTCCAGGCCGACGAACTCGTACGTCGCCTCGATCTCGTTGACGCCGATGGTGCGGGCGACGTTGGCCTCGTCCGCGTTGGTCAGGGACAGCCAGATGCCCCGGACCAGCGGATAGCCGATGATCACCGCGATGACGATCACCACGGGGGCCACCATCGCCCAGGCGTACCAGTGGGTGGCCAGGGCCCGGCGCAGGGGTCCGGGTGCCTTCTCGGACGTTCCGCCGGTCCTGCGGCCGCGGCCGCGGGCGTCGCCGCCCGCGGCCTGTGCCACCGACCGGCCGGTCTCGACAGCCATGTCGTCGGTCAGCCTCTCCTCGGGAGTCCTGTCGGGCTCCTGGCCTACTTGTAGTTCTCGTCCTTGAGGAGCTTGGCGTACTCCTCGCCGGCCTTCTTCGCCGCGTCCTTCGGCTCGGTCTTGCCGCTCACCACGTCGGCGAGCTGGACGCGCAGGGGCTCGAAGAGGGAGTTGCCCTGGGCGATCCACGGACGCTCGACGGCCTTGTCCACGGCGGGCTTGAAGAACTGGACCATCTGGTTGTCCTTGACGGTCTGCTCCTCGTACACCGAGGTGCGGGTCGGCAGCAGGCTCAGCTCCTCGGTGGTGCGCTTCTGGACCTCGGCGGAGGTCATGTACTTCACGAACTCGTAGGAGGCGTCCAGGTTGTCCGAGCCCGCGTAGACCGAGAGGTTGTGGCCGCCCTGCGGGGCGCCCTGGCCCGCGCTGCCGGCCGGGACGGCGGCGACGCCGAGGTTGTCCTCCTTGCCCTTGAACTGCTCGCCCGCGAGGGTGTCCCCGATGGCCCACGGGCCGTTGAGCATCATCGCGACCTTGCCGTCCTTGAAGGACTTCTGCATGTTCTCCCAGCCGTCGGTGACGTCCGTGATCGCGGCCTTGGAGTCCACCAGGCTCTGGATCGTCTCGAACGCCTTCACGCCGGCCGGGTCGTCGATGGTGATCTTCTTGGCGTCGGCGTCGAGCATGTCGCCGCCCTCGCCGTAGAGGAAGGGCAGGACCCAGTAGGGGTCGTCACCGCGCATGTAGAACGGGGTGACGCCCTCCTTCTCGAACTTCTCGGTGGAGTTCTCGATGTCCTCGAAGGACTTCGGGACCTCGACGCCGGCCTTCTCCAGCAGCTCCTTGTTGTAGAAGAGCGCCAGGGTGTCGATGACCTGCGGCACGCCGTAGGTCTTGCCCTCGAACTGGGTGCTGCCCCAGGCCTGCTTCAGGAAGTCGTCCTTGCCCTCGACGGCGACGGTGTCGTCCAGCGGGGCCAGGTAGCCGAGGTTGGCGAAGTCCGCCACCCAGGCGACCTCGGTGCGGATCACGTCGGGGGCGCCGGAGCCGCCGCCCGCGGCGTTCTTGAACTTGTTGCTCGCCTCGCCGAAGGGCACGTTGACGTACTTGACGTCGACCTTCGGGTGCTCCTTCTCGAACTCCTCCGCGACCTTCTTGAAGAAGCCCTTCTCCGCGTCCCCCGACGTGTCCCAGAACTCGACGGTGCCCGAGAGCTCGCCGGAGCCCTTCTTGCCGTCGTCGCCGCTGTCACTGCCGCCGCAGGCGGTGGCCGCCAGCGCGAGAGCCGCGACCAGTGCGGTGGTCCCTATGCCACGCCGCATGTGAACTCCTCCGTGATCAAGTGCCCGTCTCGCGGGGGCACGGGCGTACTCCGCGCGGGCCGCGTGGTCGCGGCTCCGGGCTGACGAGGAACGTAACAGCGCCGCAATCTTTTAGAAAGACCTTGCGGCAACTTTCTGCAAACGAGTCTGCAACGCCTTCCGCAAGAAGTTGCGTCGCTGCTACCTTCCTCCGCGTTCCAACGAATCCCCCGATTGCAGAAAGACGGGTAGTGGGGTATGGAAAGTCGCATACGACACGAGGCGTCCGGATTCGGCGGTGCGCGTCGCCCGCGCGGACGTCTGCGCCGCGTCGCGGTGGCCGCCGTCTGCCTGACGCTCACGGCCACCGCCTGCGGGATCGTCGGCGGCTCCGGCGACGACTCCACGGTCTCCGGCACCGTCACCTGGTGGGACACCTCCGGCGAGGCCGAGTCCCCCCACTTCAGGAAGCTCGTCGCCGAGTTCGAGAAGAAGCACCCCACGATCGACGTCGACTACGTCCACGTGCCCTTCGACCAGGCGCAGCGGAAGTACCTCGACGCCGTGGAGTCCGGCGAGGGCGTCCCCGACGTGCTGCGCGCGGACGTCGGCTGGACGGCCGGCTTCATGGCCGCCGGCCACCTCGCCGACCTCACCGGCACCCCCGCCCTGGAGGGCGGCACCTCCGACTTCCTGCCGAGCGTGACCGAGAGCGTGACCTACGAGGACGGCGGCGTGTACGGCGTCCCCCAGGTGACCGACACCCTCGCCCTCCTCTACAACCGGCGGATCTTCGAGGAGGCGGGGATCACCCGTCCCCCCGCCACGTGGAAGGAGCTGAAGGACACCGCCCTGCGGATCGAGGAGCGCACCGGCGTCGAGGGCGTCGTCCTCAACCCCGATCCCTTCTACGCCCTGCCCTTCCTCTACGGCGAGGGGAGCGACCTGGTCGACGTCGCCTCCCGGAGGATCACCGTCGCCGACTCCGCCTCGGTCCGCGGCATCTCCACCGCCGCCGACCTGGTCGCCTCCGGCGCCGCCCCCAAGCCCCCGGCGAAGGACGCGTACGGCGCGATGCAGAGCGCCTTCCGCGCCGGCGAGGCGGCCATGATGATCAACGGCCCCTGGGCGACCGCCGACCTCTTCGCGAGCGAGGAGTTCGAGGAGCGCGGGAACCTGGGCATCGCCACCGTCCCGGCCGGCTCCACCGGCACCGCGGGCGGCCCGATCGGCGGCCACAACCTCGTGGTCTCCGCGGAGTCCGACGCCCTCGACGCCGCCTGCCTCTTCGTGGGGTACATGACGTCCGCCAAGCAGCAGGAGCGCACCGCCCTCGCCCTGGGGCTGCTGCCGACCCGCACCGCCGCCTACAGCGGGAAGGTGCTCTCCGACCCCGTCCGCGACTCCTTCTACCGGGCGCTGACCAAGGCCGTCGCCCGGCCGGCCATCCCCGAGGGCGGCGACCTCCTCGGCGTCCTCCAGCCCCACTACACGGCCATCCTGCGCGGCGAGGAGACGCCCCGCCAGGGCCTGACCCGCACGGCCGAGAAGTGGCGGACCGACCTGCTGCCCGGCTACGAGATCGTGCGCTGACCCCGCCCGTCCCGCCGCCCGCCCCGGTCGGCCGGCGGGATCCGGCGGTCGTACCGCAAGGATTCCGGCAAACTCCCGGGTACGGTGGGCAGTCCGACACACGGCAGGTACAGTCCACTTCTGTGACCGCACGGCTAGCTGACATCGCAGCCCAGGCGGGGGTCAGCGAAGCGACGGTCAGCCGCGTCCTCAACGGCAAACCGGGCGTTTCCCCGGCCACCCGCGAGTCCGTCCTCGCCGCTCTCGACCTGCTGGGGTACGAGCGGCCGGTACGGCTGCGTCAGCGCAGCGCGGGTCTGGTCGGGCTGATCACGCCGGAGCTGGAGAACCCGATCTTCCCGGCTTTCGCCCAGGTCATCGGACAGGCGCTGACCCGCCAGGGCTACACACCCGTCCTGGCCACCCAGACCCCCGGGGGCTCGACCGAGGACGAGTTGACCGAGATGCTGGTGGACCGGGGCGTGGCGGGGATCATCTTCGTCTCCGGGCTGCACGCCGACACCACCGCCGACATGCAGCGCTACGAGCAGTTGCGCGGCAAGGGCGTGCCGTTCGTGATGATCAACGGCTTCTCCCCCCGGGTCCGGGCGCCCTTCGTCTCCCCGGACGACCGCGCGGCGATGCGCCTGGCCGTCACGCACCTGGTCTCGCTCGGGCACGAGCGGATCGGACTGGCCCTGGGGCCGGCCCGGTTCGTCCCCGTCCAGCGCAAGACGGAGGGCTTCCTGGACAGCCTCCAGGAACAGCTGGGGATGGCGCGGAGCGAGGCCGAGGAGCTGGTCCAGCACTCGCTCTACACCCTGGAGGGCGGCCAGGCCGCCGCCGGGGCCCTGATCGACCGGGGCTGCACGGCCGTGGTCTGCGCCAGCGACATGATGGCGCTCGGCGCGATCCGGGCGGCCCGGCAGCGCGGTCTGGCGGTGCCCGACGACGTCTCGGTGATCGGCTTCGACGACTCCCCGCTGATCGCCTTCACCGACCCGCCCCTGACCACCATCCGGCAACCGGTCACCGCGATGGGACAGGCGGCCGTACGGGCGCTGCTGGAGGAGATCGGTGGTACCCCCGCACCGCACAGCGAGTTCGTCTTCCTCCCGGAGCTGGTCGTCCGCGGCTCCACCGCCTCCGCACCCCAGGGCCGGACATCCGCCGCGAGGAGGACCCGGGGCGGCCAGGACCGAACCGGGGGATGATCGGACGGGAGCCGGGTTCTGGCAGACTGTCGCCCCATGGGGGCTCCGATCGTGAGGACGACAGAAGAAGACCGGGTGACCGCGGTCGCTCCGGCAGGTGAACACAGGGAAGACAATCGTGTCCCGGCACCGCGCCGTACCGTCGTCCGCCGCGTCCGCGCCCCCCGCAGACCCCGGCTCTGGTTCGAGATCCTGCTGATCGCGGTCAGCTACTGGACGTACTCCATGATCCGCAACGCCGTGCCCGAGCAGGAGGCACAGGCCATGCGGAACGCCGAGTGGCTGTGGGAGTTCGAACGCGCCCTCGGCATCGCCGTCGAGCAGACCCTCAACCACGCGGCGAACGGCGTCACCTGGCTCATCGTGACGATGAACTACTACTACGCGACGCTGCACTTCATCGTGACCATGGGGGTCCTCGTCTGGCTCTACCGCAGACACCCGGGCCGCTACGCCGCCACCCGCACGGTGCTGTTCGCCACCACGGCCATCGCCCTGTTCGGCTACTACCTCTTCCCCCTGGCCCCGCCGCGGCTGATGGAGGGCGTGCACTTCATCGACACCGTGAAGGTCCACGACACCTGGGGCTCGATGGCCTCGGGCAACATGGCCCACGTCTCCAACCAGTACGCGGCCATGCCCTCGATGCACATCGGCTGGTCGGTGTGGTGCGGCATCATCATCGCCCTCCTGGCGACCCCGCTGTGGCTGAAGATCCTCGGCTGGCTCTACCCCTCGGCCACCCTGCTGGTCATCGTCTGCACCGCCAACCACTTCTGGCTGGACGCGGTGGGCGGGGTGGTCTGCCTGGGCATAGGCTTCGCCGTCTCCTACCTGTGGTACGGCGAGCCGGTCCACCGCATGCCCCGACTGGTGCCCGCCACACCCTAGCCCGCGCGGGACGCCCGGCGGGCGTCCCGCCTCAGTCGTCCCCGTAGAACAGCCGGTCCACCACGGCCCGCGCCCGGCGCGTGGTGCGGCGGTAGTCCTCCAGCATCTCCCCCACGTGCCCCGGTTCGCAGCCGAGGTGGCGGGCGACCGCGGCCAGCTCGCGCGGCTCGGAGGGGAAGGTGTCGCCGGGCCGGCCGCGCACCAGCATCACGGCGTTGCGCACCCGGGTGGCCAGCACCCACGCCTCGTCCAGCGTCCGGGCGTCCTCGTCGCCGATCAGCCCGGCGTCCCGCGCGGCGGCCAGGGCCCGGCGGGTGCGGGTGGTGCGCAGTCCGGGCTCCTCCGCGCCGTGGCAGAGCTGCATCAGCTGGACGGTCCACTCGACGTCCGACAGCCCGCCCCGGCCGAGCTTGGTGTGGGTGGTGCGGTCGGCGCCGCGCGGCAGCCGCTCGGTCTCCATCCGGGCCTTGAGGCGGCGGATCTCCCGCACCTCGTCCTCCCCCAGGCCGCCCTCGGGGTAGCGCAGGGGGTCGATCAGCTCGACGAAGCGGCGCCCCAGCTCCTCGTCGCCCGCCACCGGCTCGGCCCGCAGCAGCGCCTGCCGCTCCCACACCAGCGCCCAGCGGCGGTAGTAGGCCGTGTAGGAGGCCAGGGACCGCACCAGGGGGCCGCTCCTGCCCTCCGGCCGCAGGTCGGCGTCGACGATCAGCGGCGGGTCGCTGCTGGGGAGCTGGAGCAGGCGGCGCATCTCGTTGGCCACCGCGAAGGCGGCCTCGCTCGCCTCCCGCTCGTCCGCGCCCTCGCGCGGCTCGTGGACGAAGAGGACGTCCGCGTCGGAGCCGTAGTTCAGCTCGTGGCCGCCGAAGCGGCCCATGCCGATGACGGCGAACCGGGTGGGCAGGGTGTCGCCCCACCGGCCGCTCACGGCGGCCCGCAGGGCTCCGGCGATCGTCGCGGCGTTGAGGTCGGACAGGGCCTCGCCCACCCGGTCCACCGCCGCGGCGGCCCCGTCGCCCCGGTCGGCGACCCCGCTGCCGGCGGCGGCCCGGGCCCCCGCCTCGGCGCTGCCCACCTTGTACGCGCCCACGATGTCGGCCGCGGCCGTGCGGAACATCTCCCGGCGCCGCACCCCGCGGGCCGCCGTGACGGCCTGCTCGGGTCCCTCGGCACGTCCGACGGCGGCCAGCACCTCCTGGGTCAGCGCCTGCCGGCCGCGCGGCCTGAGCCCCTCCGGGTCGCCGAGCAGGGCGACGGCCTCGGGCGCGCGCAGCAGCAGGTCGGGGGCGAGGCGTCCGGCGGACAGCACCCGGGCCAGGTTCTCCGCGGCGGCCCCCTCGTCCCGCAGCAGCCGCAGGTACCAGGGCGTCTGGCCGAGCGCGTCGGAGACCTTGCGGAAGCCCAGCAGCCCGGCGTCCGGGTCGGCGGAGTCGGCGAACCAGCCCAGCAGCACCGGCAGCAGGGTGCGCTGGATGGCGGCCTTGCGGCTGACCCCGGACGTCAACGCCTCCAGGTGGCGCAGGGCGGCGGCCGGGTCGGCGTAGCCCAGGGCCTCCAGCCGCTGCCGGGCCGCGTCGGTCGACAGCCGGATCTCGCCGGGAGCGAGCTGGGCGACGGCGTCCAGCAGCGGCCGGTAGAAGAGCTTCTCGTGCAGCCGCCGCACCACCGCGGCGTGCCGCTTCCAGGCGCGGGTCAGCTCGACCACGGGCTCCTGCCGGAACCCCAGGGACCGCCCCAGGCGGCGCAGTTCGTCCTCGCTCTGGGGCATCAGGTGGGTGCGGCGCAGCCGGTGGAGCTGGATGCGGTGCTCCAGGGTGCGCAGGAACCGGTACGCCTCGCCCAGCGAGGCGGCGTCCTGGCGTCCGACGTACCCGCCGGCGGCGAGGGCGTCGAGCGCCGGCAGGGTGCTGGGGCTGCGCAGGGTGGTGTCGCTGCGCCCGTGGACGAGTTGGAGGAGCTGGACGGCGAACTCCACGTCGCGCAGGCCCCCGGGGCCGAGCTTGAGTTCGCGGTCGACCTGGGAGGCGGGGATGTTGGCCACCACGCGGCGGCGCATCTGCTGGACGTCGGCGACGAAGTTCTCCCGCTCGGCCGCCTGCCACACCAGGGGGGCGACGGCGTCGCGGTACCGACGGCCCAGCGCCGCGTCCCCGGCCACCGGACGGGCCTTGAGCAGGGCCTGGAACTCCCACGTCTTGGCCCAGCGCTGGTAGTACGCCAGGTGGCTGCCGAGGGTGCGCACCAGCGGGCCGTTGCGCCCCTCCGGCCGCAGGTTGGCGTCCACCGGCCAGATGGTGCCCTCGACCGTGTTGTCGGAGCAGATCCGCATCAGGCGGGAGGCCAGCCGGGTCGCGGCCCGCAGGGCCTTGGTCTCCTCCCCGTCCCCGTCGCCCGAGCCGCCGGTCGGCTCGGCGACGAAGACGACGTCCACGTCCGAGACGTAGTTCAGCTCGTGGCCGCCGCACTTGCCCATCCCGATCACCGCCAGCCGGCACAGCGCCGCGTCCTCGGGCGCCTCGCGCTCGGCCATCGCCAGGGCGGCGCGCAGGGTGGCGGTGGCCAGGTCGGCCAGCTCGGCCGCGGTCTCGTCGACGGTGGTGGTGCCGCAGATGTCGCGGGCGGCGATGGCCAGCAGGGCGCGGCGGTAGGCGACGCGCAGCTCGTCGGGGTCGCCGGCGGGGGCGAGTGCGGCCTCGAACTCCTCTATGCCCGGGTGCAGGTCGCCGGTCTCGTACTCCTGGAGGACGTGCCAGTCGCCCGGGTGCCGCGCGAGGTGGTCGCCGAGCGCCTCGGAGGCGCCGAGCACGCCCAGCAGCCGGTCGCGCAGCGGCTTGGCGGCCAGCACGGTGCCGAGCAGGGCCTGGCGTTCGCCCTCGTCCGGCTGGGCCTCCACCAGCCGGACGAAGGACCGCAGCGCCAGGTCGGGGTCGGCGGTGGCGCCGAGCGCGTCCAGCAGGACCGCGTCGTCCCGCACCCGGCCGAGGGCGGGCGCGTCCAGGAACCGGCCGGCCGCCTCCGGATCGGTGAACCCGCGCCGTACGAAGCGTCCGAACCGGCTGTCCCGCCGACCGCCCTGCGCCACCGTGTGTCGTCCTCTCGCCGCGTCGGTCCCGTCTCGCAGGGTACCGGCCGCCCGTGTCCGGACCGTCGCGGCACCGGCGGGTTCTCGCGCGGTCCGGCCGCGGTGGTCTCCGGGCGGTGCTCCTTCCGGCCCCGTCCCGCCGCGCGGCGCCGCCCCGCGCCTACAGCACCGGCAGGTTCTTGCGCAGCTCGAAGGCGGTGACCTCCGAGCGGTACTCCTCCCACTCCTGCTTCTTGTTGCGCAGGAAGAAGTCGAAGACGTGCTCGCCCAGGGTCTCGGCGACCAGTTCGCTCCGCTCCATCAGCGAGATCGCCTCGCCCAGGTTCTGCGGCAGCGGCTCGATGCCCATCGCGCGGCGCTCGGCGTCCGACAGCGCCCACACGTCGTCCTCGGCCCCGGCCGGGAGTTCGTAGCCCTCCTCGACGCCCTTGAGGCCGGCGGCGAGCAGCACCGCGTAGGCCAGGTAGGGGTTGGCGCCGGAGTCCAGCGAGCGCACCTCGATGCGCGTGGAGCCGGTCTTGCCCGGCTTGTACATCGGCACGCGGATGAGCGCGGAGCGGTTGTTGTGCCCCCAGCAGATGTACGAGGGGGCCTCGCCGCCGGCGCCCGCGGTGCGGTTGGTGCCGCCCCAGATGCGCTTGTAGGAGTTGACCCACTGGTTGGTGACGGCGGAGATCTCCGCGGCGTACTTCAGCAGCCCGGCGATGAAGGAGCGGCCGACCTTGGAGAGCTGGTACTCGGCGCCGGACTCGTGGAAGGCGTTGCGGTCGCCCTCGAAGAGGGACAGGTGGGTGTGCATGCCGGAGCCGGGGTGCTCGGAGAACGGCTTGGGCATGAACGTCGCCTGCACCCCCTGCTCCAGCGCGACCTGCTTCATGACCTGGCGGAAGGTCATGATGTTGTCGGCCGTGGAGAGCGCGTCGGCGTACCGCAGGTCGATCTCCTGCTGGCCGGGGGCGCCCTCGTGGTGGGAGAACTCCACCGAGATGCCCATCGACTCCAGCATGGTGATCGCCTGGCGGCGGAAGTCCTGGCCGACGTGCTGCGGGGTGTGGTCGAAGTAGCCCGAGGAGTCGGCCGGGGTCGGCCGGGAGCCGTCCACCGGCTTGTCCTTCAGCAGGAAGAACTCGATCTCGGGGTGGGTGTAGAAGGTGAAGCCGAGGTCGGACGCCTTGTTCAGGGCGCGCTTGAGGACGTAGCGCGGGTCCGCGAAGGACGGGGAGCCGTCCGGCATCAGGATGTCGCAGAACATCCGCGCGGTCCCGGGGGCCTCGGCGCGCCAGGGGAGGATCTGGAAGGTTCCGGGGTCGGGCTTGGCGAGCATGTCGGACTCGTAGACCCGGGCGAAGCCCTCGATCGCGGAGCCGTCGAAGCCCATCCCCTCCTCGAATGCCTGCTCGAGTTCGGCGGGCGCGACGGCGACGGACTTCAGGAAGCCCAGAACGTCGGTGAACCACAGCCGGACGAACCGGATGTCGCGCTCTTCGAGCGTCCTGAGCACGAATTCCTGCTGCTTGTCCATGGTCACCCATCCTCGCTGGTCAGACGGCCCTTCCCCGCACCGCCCGGGGAGGGGGTGGCTGGCTCACCAAGTATCACGGTGAGGGGTTACCGCCACATTACGCTGCCCCGCCGGGACGGCACTCGTCACCGGGCGTGCGCGATCTCCGTGGACCTTCCCAGATAGGTGAGCGGACCGGGGTCGGGCACCGTCAACTCGTGGAAGCCGAGGCGGTCGTAGAAGCGGCGGGCGCCGGTGTTCGCCGTCAGCATCGCCAGGTGGACGCGAGGGGCCCCGTCCCGGCGCAGGGCGGTGAGGAGCGTGTGGATCAGCCGTCTTCCGTGCCCGGCCCGCTGGTGCTCGGGGAGGATGTCGATGTGGAGGTGCGCCGGATGGTCGGCGATCTCCGGCACCACCATCCGTTCCGGGGTGTGGAGCAGTTCGATCATGTGGTCGTCCGGGGTCCGCGGCACCTCCGCCCGCGGGTACCGGTCGGCGACGCGGGGCAGCCACTCGCGGCGGAACGCCTCGGCGAAGGCGGCGGTGTCGGCGGTGCCGATCGCGTACCCCACCGCCCTCTCGCCGTCGTCCAGGACGAAGGCCAGGTGCGGCGCGAGGTGGACGTACGGGCCGGCGAAGAGGTCGCCCATCAGATCGGGGTCCCGGTAGATCCCCCGCGCGTCCCCGCCGGCGTCGGCGGTGCGCACGCACACGTCGTACACCGCGTCCCGGTCCTCGGGCCGGTAGGGCCGGACGACCGGCCCGGCGTTCTCGTCCTGCGCGTCCTTCGTGCTCACGGGCTTCCCCCTCCGTCGAATGAGAGCGCTCCCAGTCTGATGGCGCCGCCCGTGCCCGACAACCGAGTTGCCGTACCCCGCCGCCGCGCCTCGGGGCCCGAGCGCCCGGCGCCCCCCGTGCTCGGGAGCGGTGGACACGGGGACGCGCCGGTCGCGGCGGTCGGCGACGACGCGGACCGGGCTGCCGGCGACGGCGCAGACGGCCGGCTGTCGAGGCCGTCACCGCAGGGCGGTGCCGCGCGCCGTGCCCCGTTCCGAGGCGCTCGCCCGAACGGGACGAACACGGCTCCGCGGAAGGGCGATCCGCCGCCTCCCGGTATCGCGTCAATCAGACGATTAGACTGACCGTGTGCCTCAGCTACGACTCGCCCTGAACCAGATCGACTCCACCGTCGGCGACCTCGCCGGGAACGCGGACGCGGTCCTCCGCTGGACGCGGCACTCGGCCGAGCAGGGGGCGCACCTCGTGGCGTTCCCCGAGATGATGCTCACCGGCTACCCCGTCGAGGACCTGGCCCTGCGGCCGTCCTTCGTCCACGCCAGCCGGGCCGCCCTCACCGCCCTGGCCGGCCGTCTGGCGGACGAGGGCCTGGGCGACGTCCCCGTGGTCGTCGGCTACCTCGACCGGGCGGAGGAGGCCCAGCCCCGCTACGGCCAGCCCGCCGGCGCCCCGCGGAACGCGGGGGCCGTGCTGCACCGCGGCGAGGTCGTGCTGACGTACGCCAAGCACCACCTTCCCAACTACGGGGTCTTCGACGAGTTCCGCTACTTCGTCCCCGGCGAGACGCTGCCCGTCATCCGGGTGCACGGGGTGGACGTGGCGCTGGCGATCTGCGAGGACCTCTGGCAGGACGGCGGGCGCGTCCCCGCGACCCGCGCCGCCGGGGCGGGACTGCTGCTGTCCATCAACGCCTCCCCCTACGAGCGGAACAAGGACGACACCCGCCTGGAGCTGGTGCGTCGCCGGGCGCGCGAGGCGGGCTGCACCACGGCCTACCTGGCGATGGTGGGCGCGCAGGACGATCTGGTCTTCGACGGCGACTCGATCGTCGTCTCCGCCGACGGCGAGGTGATCGCGCGGGCGCCGCAGTTCGAGGAGGGCTGCGTCGTCCTCGACCTCGACCTGCCCGCCGCCGCGCCCGAGCCGCCGTCCGGGAACGTCACCGACGGCCTGCGGATCGACCACCGCGTCCTCTCCGCCGACCCGCTGCCCGCCTACGAGCCGCAGGTCACCGGCGCGGAGGCCCCCCGCATGGACGACGAGGAGGAGATCTACACCGCCCTCGTCACCGGCCTGCGCGCGTACGTCCGGAAGAACGGTTTCCGCTCGGTGCTCATCGGCCTCTCCGGCGGCATCGACTCCTCCCTCGTGGCGGCGATCGCCTGTGACGCGATCGGTCCGGAGAACGTGTACGGCGTCTCCATGCCCTCGCGCTACTCCTCGGAGCACTCCAAGGACGACGCCGCGGACCTGGCCCGGCGCACCGGCCTCAACTTCCGGACCGTGCCGATCGGCCCGATGTTCGACGCCTACATGGACTCGCTGCGCCTCACCGGGCTCGCCGAGGAGAACCTCCAGGCCCGGCTGCGCGGCACGCTGCTGATGGCCATCTCCAACCAGGAGGGCCACATCGTGCTCGCGCCGGGCAACAAGTCCGAGCTGGCCTGCGGCTACTCCACGCTCTACGGCGACTCGGTGGGCGCGTACGGCCCGATCAAGGACGTCTACAAGACGACCGTCTTCGGCCTCGCCCGCTGGCGGAACAAGGCCGCCGTCGAACGCGGCGAGACCCCGCCCATCCCGGAGAACTCCATCACCAAGCCGCCGAGCGCCGAACTCCGCCCCGGCCAGGTGGACGCCGACTCCCTGCCCGACTACGACGTGCTGGACCGCATCCTGGAGCTGTACGTGGACCGGGACATGGGGCGTGCGGAGATCATCGCCCAGGGCTTCGACGAGGAGACCGTCACCCGGGTCCTGCGGATGACGGACACCGCCGAGTACAAGCGGCGGCAGTACCCGCCGGGCACGAAGATCTCGGCCAAGGGCTTCGGCAAGGACCGGCGCCTGCCGATCACCAACCGCTGGCGCGAGACCGGCTGACGCCGGCCCCCGCACGACGGCGGGCACCCCACCCGGGGGTGCCCGCCGTCGTCGCATCCGGCGCCGTCCGCGGCGGCGGACGCCGTCGTGCGCGGCCCGCCCGGGCCGGCCCCGGCCTCAGCCGACACCGACCCCGTCCCGGGCGCCCGCCCCGCGGGCGACCACTCGGGACCGGCGCACCTCGCCGCGGTCCAGCGCTCCCGCCACCGCCGCGATCACCAGGCCCGTCACCGCCAGCGCCGCGCCCACCAGCGTCGGGGACGTCCAGCCCCAGCCCGCCGCGATGGCCGTGCCGCCGGCCCAGGCGCCGCCCGCGTTCGCCAGGTTGAACGCCGAGTGGTTGGAGGCCGCGGCGAGCGTGGGGGCGTGGCGGGCCTTCTCCATCACCAGCATCTGCAGCGGCGTGGTGGTCATGAACCCCACCGCTCCGATCACCACCACGGTGGCCAGCGCCGCCCACGGCACGTGCACCGTGAAGCGGAAGGTCACCAGCACGAGCGCCAGCGCCCCCAGCGCGCCGTACAGCGTGGGCCGCAGCGCCCGGTCGGTCAGCGGGCCCGCGGCCAGCGCCCCCAGCGTCATCCCCACGCCGAACAGCGCCAGCACGACCGTCACCGACGACTCCGCGAGGCCGGTGACCTCGGTGACCATCGAGGCGAGGTAGCTGTAGAGGGCGAAGACGCCCGCGAAGCCGAAGACGGCGGTGAGCAGCCCGAGCAGCACCTGCCGGTCCCCCAGCGCCCGTATCTCGCGGCGCAGTTCACGGCCCGCACCGCCGTCCCGCCGCTCCAGCGGCAGGTGGGGCACCAGCGTGGCCAGCGCGCCCATCGCGATCAGCCCGATCACGGTGACGACCAGGAACGTGGCGCGCCAGCCCAGCTGCTGTCCGAGGGCCGTGCCGAGGGGAACGCCGACGATGTTGGCCACGGTCAGGCCGAGGAACATCGTGGCCACGGCCCGCGCCTGCCGTCCCTCCCGCACCAGGCGGGCGGCGACGACCGCGCCGACGCCGAAGAACGCGCCGTGCGGCAGTCCGGCCAGCACCCGGCCCGCCAGCAGCGTGCCGTAGCCGGGCGCGAGGGCCGAGGCGAGATTGCCGAGGGTGAACAGGCCCATCAGCGCGACCAGCATCCGCCGGCGGGGGACGCGGACGCCGACGGCCGCCAGGAGCGGGGCGCCGATGACGACGCCGATGGCGTAGGCGGAGACGAGGTGGCCGGCGGAGGGCACGGAGACGCCCAGGTCGTCCGCGACGTTGGGCAGCAGCCCCATCATCACGAACTCGGTCGTGCCGATACCGAAGGCCGCGACTGCCAGTGCGAGCAGGGCCAGGGGCATGAAGGAGCCTTTCGATGCGAAGAGGTGCAAGGGGATGCGAGGGGGTGGGTGTGCGGAAGGACGGAGTCCGTGTGCTCCGAACGGCTTCCAGTCTCGCAGGCTCTTTGTTCCTACACAAAACAAAAAGGTGACAGCCGTGCTACAAGCATCGAAAGCAACGGCACAACGCGAAATCCCAAGGAAATCACAGGACGGCCCGCCCCGAAGGGCGGGCCGTCCGTCAAGCGTTCACTCGCCGCTCGGCTCGACCACCGCCGGCTCGGCCACCGCCTGCTCGACCGCTACCAGCTCACCGACGCCGCCAGCGGCAGGTGGTCGCTCCCGGTCGGTGGCAGCGTCCACGACGACACCGGCTCGACGCCCTTGACCATGATCTGGTCGATCCGGGTCATCGGGAACGACGCCGGCCAGCTGAAGCCGAAGCCGGCGCCCGCCGCGCCCTGCGTGGAGCGCATCTGGGAGGTGACGGACGCCAGCGCCCGGTCGTTCATCGTCCCGTTGAGGTCGCCCAGCAGCACGACCTTGTCGATCGGTTCCCGCACGATGGCCTCGCCCAGCAGGTCGGCGGCCACATCGCGCTGCCGGGCGGTGAACCCGGCCTCGAACTTCACCCGCACCGACGGCAGGTGCGCGCCGTAGAAGGCGACGTCGCCCCCCGGGGTGGTCACGGTGGCCCGCATCGCCCGGGTCCAGCCGATCCCGATGTCCACCGGCCGGGCGTCGCCGATCGGGTACTTGCTCCACAGGCCGACCGTGCCCTGCACGGTGTGGTGGGGGTAGGCGCCCTTCAGCGCCTCCTCGTACTCCGCCACCGAGCGGCCCGGCAGCTCCTGCAACGCCACCACCTCGGCGCCGGACTCCGCCAACTGCCGTGCCGTACCGGCGGGATCGGGGTTGTCGGCGTTGACGTTGTGGGTGACGACCGTCAGGTCGCCGCCGCTGCCCCGCTTGTCGGTGATCAGGCCGCCGAACATGTCGACCCAGACCAGCACGGGCAGCAGCACCGCGACGAGCGCGGTGGCCGAGCGGCGCAGCAGGGCGGCGAGGAGCAGCACCGGGATCGCCAGTCCCACCCACGGCAGGAAGGTCTCCAGCAGGCTGCCCAGGTTGCCGACCCGATTGGGCACGTGCGCGTGCAGGGCCATCACCAGGGCGAGCACCACGGCGAGCAGCGCGATGATCCAGCCGCGCCGCCACCTGCCCTCACCGCCCAGGCGGGCGATCGCGTGCCGGAACCGGCCGGCGGCGGTGGTTCCGGCACCGGGCCGTCGGTCCGTCCCGTCCTGCCGCGACCCCGTGTCCGCCTCCGTCGTGTACGCCCGTGCCATCCGCCGTCCTCACTTGCCATCATCACGGCCCGCCGTCCGGCCCGGCGTTCCGGGCGGCGGCCGGTCTTGCCCTACGAGGCGTGCCGGTCCGCGTTGGGCGGCCCGCACGCCGGTACGTCTGCCAGGACGAACGCGGTGGGGCGGCGGGTTCCTGACCCCCGACGGCACCCGGCCACTGTAACGAAACGCGCACATTCCAGCGTCATGCACCACGGGCACCACGGGAAACACGGGCCTCGGCGGCACCGGCCGCCCGGACCGGACCGGCCGCCCGCGGGTCGTTCCCGCCCTCGGGTCACTCCCGCGGACGGGCGCCCTCCAGCACGCAGTCCACGATCCGCTCCGCCAGTCCCTCGGGCAGTTCCGCCCCCTCGCGCAGCATCGCCCGCGACAGCATCGGCCCGACGAACAGCTCGCCGAGCAGTTCCACGTCCAGGTCGGCCCGGATCTCGCCGCGGGCCATGCCGCGCCGCAGCACCGAGTGGAGCAGTTCGCGCCGGGCGCGGATCACGGTGTCGTGGTACTCCCGCCACAGCCACGGGTGGCTGTGGAAGTGGCTCACCATGGCGCGCAGGAGCGCTGAGTTCCGTTTGGCCAGGCCCCGTTGCCGCAGCCGCTCCAGGAACTCCACCAGATCGTCGCGCACGGACTCGCCGCGCACCTCGGCCGGGGGCTCGTCCAGGGTGCGCATGACGTCGAGGAGCAGGACGTCCTTGCCGGGCCAGCGGCGGTAGACGGTCGCCTTGCCGACGCCCGCCTCGCGGGCTATGCCCTCCATGGACAGCGCGTCGACGCCGACCCCCCGCTCCATCAGCCGCAGCACGGCCTCGACGATCGCCCGGTCCGCGGCGGCGCTGCGCGGCCGGCCGCGGGCGGCGCGCGTCCCGCCCGCCGCCGGCTCCGGGCCCGTGTTCCCGATCTCCGTTCCGGTCACCGTTCCGCCTCCACGGAGTCCCGTTCCCGGCGCGCCCCCTCCGTACCGTCCGCGCTCTCCGCCGCGTCCACGTTCTCCACGGCGTCCGCGTTCTCCGCGGCGTCCTCGCTCTCCGCACTCGCCGTGGCGCCCCCGCCGTCCGACTGCTCCGACTCCGGTGCCCGCTCCTTGCCGGGGAGGAAGAGCGCGACAACGATCGCGCCGAGCAGGGCGATGGCGGCGGAGCCGAGGACCGTGACGTGCATGGCGTGGACGAACGCCTCGTCGGCCCGTTCGGCCAGGGCGCGGCCCGCCGGGCCCAGCCGGTCCGCCACGGCCAGGGTGGCCTCGATGGACTCGCCCGCCGCGTGGCGCGCGCCCTCCGTCAGACCGGGCACGTCGGCCAGTTCGCCGTCGATCCGCCGCCGGTAGGCCGTGGAGAGCAGCGAGCCGAGCAGCGCGACGCCCAGCGCGCCGCCGACCTGCCGGAAGATGTTGTTGACCGCCGAGCCGGAGCCCGCCTTCCGGCGCGGCAGCGACTGCATGACGGCGACGGTGGCGGGCGTCATGATGTGCGCCATTCCGGCGGCCTGGAAGAAGAAGAGCACCGCCAGGAGCCAGATGGGGGTGTCGGCGTCGAACAGCAGGAGCGACGCCATGGTGACGGCGATGACCACCATGCCGCCCGTGCACGTGGCGCGGATGCCGAAGCGGTCCACGACCAGCCGGGCCCGGGGCGAGAAGAACAGCTGCGAGGCGGCGAGCGGAAGCATCAGCAGCCCGGTCTGGAGCGGGGTGTAGCCGCGCACGCTCTGGGTGTAGAAGACCATGAAGAACGTCACGCCCATCAGCGCGAAGAAGACCAGCGCGATGGCGGCGACGGCGGCCGAGAAAGCGGGATCGCGGAAGTACCGGACGTCGAGGGCCGGGTGGTCGCTGCGCCGCTCGTGGAACACGAAGCCGATCAGGACGACGAGGCCGCCGCCCGTGGTGAGCAGCACCTCGGGGTCGGTGAAGTCGGCCGACTGGCCGCCCTTGATGATGCCGTAGACCAGCAGCACCAGCCCGACGACCGTCAACAGGACGCCCAGGGGGTCCAGGCGGCCCGGCGCGGGGTCCTTCGACTCGGGGACCAGCAGCGCCATCGCGGTCAGGGCGACGATCACGATGGGGACGTTGACCATGAAGACCGAGCCCCACCAGAAGTGCTCCAGGAGCACGCCGCCGGTGATCGGGCCGATGGCGACGGCCAGACCGACGCCGCCCGACCAGAGGCCGATGGCCTTGGGCTGCTCGTCGCGGTCGAAGACGTTCATCAGGATGGCGAGGGTGCCGGGCATCACGAAGGCGCCGCCGACGCCCATCAGGGCGCGGTAGGCGATCAGTTCGCCGGGCGAGTCGGAGAGGCCGGCCAGTATCGAGCCCACGCCGAACAGGGTCAGGCCGAACAGCAGCGTCTTCTTGCGCCCGTACCGGTCGCCCAGCAGGCCCGAGGTGAACAGCAGGCCCGCGAAGACGAGCGTGTAGGAGTTGATCGCCCACTCCAGCTGGCTCTGGGTGGCGCCGAGGCCGGTGGGCGCCGGGCTCGCGATGGTCTTCATCGCGACGTTGAGGATCGAGTTGTCCAGCACGACGATCAGCAGGCTGAGCATCAGCGCGGCCAGGATCGCCCAGCGTCGACGGTGGACGGACTCGGGTACCGGCGTCCGCGCGGTCCCGGTGCTCGCTTCGGTCATGGGAACCAGAGTAGGACTTTCTATACGGAACCGTCTCGTATCGTTTCCATGGTTCGCGGCGGCGTCGCGGGGCGTTCCCGGCTCCGTCCCCGTTCCCCGCCCGGCTCGGCGGAACCCGCCAGGTGCGACGGCCCCCCTTCCCCGTCCCCCGTGGGGATGCCACCATGGACGTGATCCGGGGACGCCGTGAGGGCGCCTCGAGACGACACAACAGGAGCCAGTGCAATGACGCATGCCCAGCAGGCCGCCGACGGCAGCAAGAGCAAGGCGCTGTACGGCGGGACGCAGCAGCGACGCATCACCGTCCGGGACCTGGCCGCCGCCAAGGAGCGCGGCGAGAAGTGGCCCATGCTCACCGCGTACGACGCGATGACCGCGTCCGTCTTCGACGAGGCGGGCATCCCCGTCCTGCTGGTCGGGGACTCGGCGGGCAACTGCCACCTCGGCTACGACAGCACCGTCCCGGTCACCATGGACGAGATGGCCGTCCTCTCCGCCGCCGTCGTACGCGGCACCAAGCGGGCGCTGGTCGTCGCCGACCTGCCCTTCGGCGCCTATCAGGAGGGGCCCGTCCAGGCCCTGCGCAACGCCACCCGTCTGGTGAAGGAGGCGGGGGTGGGCGCGGTGAAGCTGGAGGGCGGCGAGCGGTCCCTGCCCCAGACCGAGCTGCTCGTCCGGTCCGGCATCCCGGTGATGGCCCACCTGGGCCTGACCCCGCAGTCGGTGAACGCGCTGGGCGGCTACTACGTCCAGGGCCGCGGCGAGGAGGCGGCCCAGCAGCTCCTGCGCGACGCCAAGGCCGCGCAGGACGCGGGCGCCTTCGCGGTCGTCCTGGAGCTGGTGCCGGCCGAGCTGGCCGCCGAGGTCACCCGCTCCCTCCACATCCCCACCGTCGGCATCGGCGCCGGCGCCGCGTGCGACGCGCAGGTCCTGGTCTGGACGGACATGGCGGGCCTGACCTCGGGCCGCGTGCCGCGCTTCGTCAAGCGGTACGCGAAGCTGCGCGAGGCGCTGGGCGAGGCGGCCAGGGAGTACGCGCAGGACGTGGTCGGCGGCACGTTCCCGGCCGCGGAGCACTCCTTCCACTGACCCTTCCCCCGACCGGTCTCCCCCACCGGTCACCCACCGGCGGCCCGTCGACAGCCTCCCCCAGCCCTGTCGGCGGGCCGCCGGCCGTCCGTCGGCGGGCGGGTCGCCGTCCCGCCCGCACCTCCGGCGTCCCGCCGGCGCTCCACCCGTCGGGCGCCTTGCGCGAGGTATGACCTCCTTCTCCGCGGATACTCGCGTCGGCGCGACACCGGCGGAGGGCGTCCCCGTACGACCCCGTGGTCCGGGGCGTCTTCCGTGACCACGACGACGATGGGAGAGACGACCGTGGTGAGGATGCCTGTACGACGCGGCGAGACCGCTCCGAGCCCGACGCGGCACCAGCCGGGCTGGGGCTGGCGGGACCCGATCAGCGAGTTCGAGAATCTCTGGGGGGAGATGAACCGCTTCTTCCGCCAGGGCGCGATGCCCACCGCCGAACGACCCTGGGTGCCCATGGTCGAGGAGGAGGAAGCCGAGGACGCCTACATCGTGCGGGCCGAACTGCCCGGCATCCCCCGCGACAACGTGATGGTGGAACTGGACGCCAACGAGCTGCACATCACCGGCCAACTCTCCGAGGAGCAGCAGGGGAAGGTGCTCAGCCGCCGGACCGGCCGCTTCACCTACCGCACCATCGTCCCGAACGACATCGACAGCGACAGGGTCGAGGCGGAGATGGCCGACGGCGTGCTCACCGTGCGCATCCCCAAGTCGCCGCGGGGCAAGCGGCGCGCCATCCGGATCGGCGGCGGCGGCAAGACGTAGCCCTGCCGTCACGGGGGCGCGGGGAGCGGCGGAGGCCGGGACTCGCGCCCCGCCGACCACGCCGGGTACGGTCGGGGCCCATGAGCACGTCCAGCCCCCGTACCGACAGACGGATCAGCCCCGTGTTCCCGGGCCTCCTCGCCGTGACGGGCGTGGCGGCCTGGGGGGTGTGGACGGACTCCGCGGCGAGCACCGGTTTCGCGGTGTTCCTCTTCGTCGTCTCGGCGTGGGTCGTCTCGCTGTGCCTGCACGAGTACGCGCACGCGCGCACCGCGCTGCACGGCGGCGACACGTCCGTCGGGGCCAAGGGCTACCTCACCCTCAACCCCCTGAAGTACACCCACGCGCTGCTGAGCGTCGTCCTGCCCGTGCTCTTCGTGATCATGGGCGGGATCGGGCTGCCCGGCGGCGCGGTGTTCATCGAACGCCACCGCGTCCGGGGCCGGCTGCGGCACAGCCTGATCTCGGCTTCGGGCCCCCTGGTCAACGCGGCCCTGGCCGTGGCCCTGACCGCGCCGTTCTGGCTGGGCGCGGTGGACGACGCGCCGGTCGCCTTCCGCTGCGCGCTGGCCTTCCTGGCGATGCTCCAGGTCACGGCCGCGATCCTGAACTTCCTGCCGGTGCCCGGCCTGGACGGCTACGGCGTCCTGGAGCCGTGGCTCTCCTCCGCGATCCGTCGCCGGGTGGAGCCCGTCGCGCCCTTCGGGCTGATCGCGGTCTTCGCCTGCCTGTGGATCCCGGAGGTCAACACCGTCTTCTGGGAGGGCGTCGACTCCCTCATGGAGATCCTGGGGGTCTCCTGGCAGGAGACCGCCTACGGGCTGGAGTACTTCCGGTTCTGGGAGGGCGAGCCCGGGAACGTCACCCTTCCTCGCTGACGCGGGCGGCGTTCGCCTCCGCCACGGCCCGCTCCAGCCGGCCGCGGCGCACGTGGTACCAGGCGATGTTGGACGACACCCCCGCCATCAGGACCCAGACGACCCCCATCAGCCAGGCCTCCTTCGCGAAGGCCACCACCGCCGCGACGACGGCGAGGCCGCAGACGACCAGGGCGAAGACGGACAGTCGCCGGGACGAGCCGGACTGGGGCGAGGGGGCCATGAGGGCGGGCTCCATACGGTGCGGACAGCGGTACGACACGCCCATTGTCCCTCATCCCCCGCCCGCCCCGTCTCCGGGCGGGGGCGCCCCGCGCGGTGCCGGACACGGGCGACGGCGGGAGGGGGCGGGGAGGGCGGGTGGTCCGGACGCCCGCGTCCCCCCTGCCGAGGACCGGAGGGGGGACGCGGGCCGGTGGGCGGGCCCGCGGAACGGCACGGGTTCCGGCCCGTCGACCACGCCGTCCGGACCGGCCCCGCCCGGCGCTTCGGGGCCGCGAACGTCAGATGTCCGTGAGCCTGATCCCCGCGTGCGCCTTGTAGCGGCGGTTCACCGAGATCAGGTTGGCGACCAGCGACTCCACCTGGTGCGCGTTGCGCAGCCGCCCCGCGAAGACGCCGCGCATGCCCGGGATGCGGTTCGCGAGCGCCTGCACGATCTCGCAGTCGGCCCGCACCTCCCCCAGCACCATCACGTCGGTCTCGATCTCCTCGATCTCCGGGTCCCGGAGCAGGACGGCCGACAGGTGGTGGAAGGCGGCGGTCACCCGCGAGTCGGGCAGCAGCGCGGCGGCCTGCTCGGCCGCGCTCCCCTCCTCGGGCTTCAGGGCGTAGGCGCCCTTCTTGTCGAAGCCGAGCGGGTTGACGCAGTCCACGACGAGCTTGCCCGCCAGCTCCTCCCGCAGGTCCTCCAGCGTCGCGGCGTGGCCCTCCCACGGAACCGCGACGATCACCACGTCGCTGCGGCGCGCGCACTCGGCGTTGTCCGCGCCCTCCACTCCGTGGCCCAGTTCCTCGGCGGCGGCCCGCGCCCGATCGGCGGCCCGCGACCCGATGATCACCTTCTGTCCGGCGCGGGCCAGCCGGTACGCCAGGCCGCGTCCCTGGTCACCGGTGCCGCCGAGGACGCCGACCACCAAGCCGGAGACGTCCGGCAGCTCCCAAGGGTCCTTCGCGGGGGCCTTCTTCGGCGCCTCCTGGGCGGCGCCGGCGTTCTGTGCGGATGCGTCGTTCGAAGTCATGCCCGCATCCTGCCGGCCCACCGCCGAGCGGGCGCTACCAGGTGGTAACAAACGCTCCCGCGCCACGGCGGGCCACCCGTACGGAGGACGTCGGGGCGGAGCGCCGCCCGGCCGCCGTCCGGCTGGGCAGGATGCGGGCCATGCACGGTGGGGCGCCGTCAGTCGGTGGTGTCCCGGGCGGAGGCGTCGTCGCGCCAGCGGGCGTCGTTCTCCCACTGGAGGTTGCGTTCGCGGGCGGTGTCCATCGCGCGTTCGGCGTCCGCGCGGCTCGGGTACGGGCCCATGCGGTCCTTGGCCGGGCACTCCGGACCCTCCTCGACCGTGTGGTGTTCGAGGCAGTAGAACCACTCGCCGGGCCTGCCGGTCTTCCTGCGTTTGAAGAGTGCCATGGGGTCATGCTGCCCCGTGGTGCCGTCGGCTATCGCGGTTAGACTCGCGCACATGTCTGGCCAGTCGCTTCTTGTTCCCGGCACCCTCTCCCCGAGGCGCGCGGTGCCCGCCTCGATCGCCCGTCCGGAGTACGTCGGGAAGGACGCCCCGACGCCGTACACCGGGCCGGAGGTGCAGGACGCCGAGACCGTCGAGAAGATGCGGATCGCGGGCGGGATCGCCGCCCGCGCCATGGAGGAGGCCGCCGGGCACATAGCGCCCGGCGTGACCACCGACAAGCTGGACGCGGTGGTGCACGAGTACCTGTGCGACCACGGCGCGTACCCCTCCACCCTGGGGTACCGGAAGTTCCCCAAGTCGCTGTGCACCTCGATCAACGAGGTCATCTGCCACGGCATCCCCGACTCGACCGTGCTGCGCGACGGCGACATCGTGAACCTGGACGTGACCGCCTACATCCACGGCGTGCACGGCGACACCAACGCCACCTACCTGTGCGGTGACGTGGACGAGGAGTCGCGGCTGCTGGTGGAGCGGACGCGCGAGTCGCTGAACCGCGCGATCAAGGCGGTCAAGCCGGGCCGCCAGATCAACGTCATCGGCCGGGTCATCGAGTCGTACGCCAAGCGCTTCGGGTACGGGGTGGTGCGCGACTTCACCGGGCACGGCATCAACACCTCGTTCCACTCCGGGCTGATCATCCCCCACTACGACGACCCGCGGGCGACCACCGTGATGAAGCCCGGCATGACGTTCACCATCGAGCCGATGCTGACGCTGGGCACCCACGAGTGGGAGATGTGGGAGGACGGCTGGACGGTCGTCACCAAGGACCGCAAGCGGACGGCCCAGTTCGAGCACACGCTGGTGGTGACCGAATCGGGGGCGGAGATCCTGACGCTGCCGTGACCTTGCCGACGGAACGTCGGCAACACATCGGCTCGGGTGTGCCCGAGCAGCGAGAATCACGGCGCGGCGAGGGGGGCGCGGAGCGGTGCCCCCTGCCCGCCACGTCCGCGTACGCCGACCGGATCGCCCGCCTGGTTCGCGAGCGGCCGGGCGGTGGCGTCGTCCGTCACGGAGCCCCTCCCCGGGGGCCGCGCCGGCTCCGGGCGGCCGTGCGAGGGCCGGAATCGATCTCTGTCGCACCCCTTGACGCGGCATCAGGAACGGATGTTCATTGGGAGCGCTCCCAAGGTCAGCGTCGCCGTTCCACCGCCACAGCAGAGTCCGACATCGTTGTCAGACCCACCGTTCTGGAGTGACAGATGAGATCACGCACCGCCCGCACGACCACGGCCGGGGGCGCCCTCCTCGGCCTCGCGCTGTCGCTGTTCGGCCTCGGCCAGCCCGCCCACGCCGCCGAGGACACCACCGACACCGCCGCCGCCACCGGCCTCCACGTCAGCGACGGACGCCTGCTGGAGGGGAACGGGAACGACTTCGTGATGCGGGGCGTCAACCACGCCCACGCCTGGTACGCGCACGAGCTGGACTCCCTCTCCCACATCAAGGCCAAGGGGGCCAACACCGTCCGGGTCGTCCTCGGCAGCGGCGACCGCTGGACCCGCAACGACGCCTCGGACGTGGCGAACGTCGTCTCCGAGTGCAAGGCCAACCGCCTCATCTGCGTCCTGGAGGTGCACGACACCACCGGGTACGGCGAGCAGAGCGGCGCGGTGTCCCTGGACCGCGCGGCCGACTACTGGATCGGCGTCCAGAGCGCGCTGGAGGGCCAGGAGGACTACGTCGTCGTCAACATCGGCAACGAGCCGCACGGCAACACCGGTTACGACCGGTGGACGGCCGACACCACCGCCGCCGTCCGGAAGCTGCGCGACGCCGGTTTCGACCACGCGCTGATGGTCGACGCCCCCAACTGGGGCCAGGACTGGTCGGGCACCATGCGCGCCAACGCCTCCACCGTCTTCAACGCGGACCCCAAGCGCAACACGATCTTCTCGATCCACATGTACGGGGTCTACGACACCGCCGCCGAGGTCCGGGACTACCTGAACCACTTCGTCGGGGCCGGACTGCCCATCGTGGTGGGCGAGTTCGGGCACGACCACTCCGACGGCAACCCCGACGAGGACGCGATCATGTCGACCGCGCAGTCGCTGCGCCTGGGCTACCTGGGCTGGTCCTGGAGCGGCAACGGCGGCGGGGTCGAGTACCTCGACATGGTCGACGGCTTCGACCCCGACTCCCTGACCGGTTGGGGACAGCGCATCGTCAACGGCGCCAACGGCATCGCCACGACCGCCAGGGAGGCCACCGTCTACGGCGGCAGCGGCGGCGACACCACCGCCCCGACCCGGCCCGGCGCCCCCACCGCCTCCAACGTGACCTCCACCGGCGTCACCCTGTCCTGGGCGGCCTCCTCGGACAACGTCCGGGTCGCCGGGTACGACGTGGTGCGCGTGAACGGCACCACCGAGACCGTCGTCCGGACCACCACGGGCACCTCGGCCACCGTCACCGGCCTGACCCCGGCCACCTCCTACACCTTCGCCGTGTACGCGCGGGACACCGCGGGCAACCGCTCCGAGCGCTCGGCCGGCGTCCAGGTCACCACGGGCCAGGGCGGCGACCCGGCCGCCGCCTGCGCGGTCTCCTACAAGGTCGTCGGCCAGTGGCAGGGCGGCTTCCAGGGCGAGGTCACCGTCCGCAACACCGGCACCTCCGCGGTCCGCGACTGGACGCTCGGCTGGCGGTTCGCCGACGGGCAGACGATCACCACCATGTGGGGCGGCACCCCGAGCCAGAGCGGCGCCGCGGTCACCGTCCGGCCCGCCTCGTACACCTCCACCATCCCCGCGGGCGGCTCGGTGACCATCGGCTTCACCGGCACCTGGAACGGCGGCAACACCAGCCCGAGCGCCTTCACCCTCAACGGCGGCACCTGCTCGGCCTCCTGAGGTCGAGCGGGCGAACGCCCCCTCGACCGCCCCTTCGACCCGCGCCGCGGGCCGCGGAGTTCGCGGCGTGGCAGGCGCCCGGTCCCGCCCTCCGGCCGGCCCCGGGGCGGGGCCGGGTCCACACCCGTGCCCGCCGGTGGTCCCCGCGCCCCGACCCCGCGTCCGGGGCGCGCGGGACACCGGTAGGGTTCGGCCCGGAAAAGCCAGTCCGGGAGGGGTCGAGGAGAGTGCGGACGAAGGCACGCGGGCTGAGGACCGTGGCGGTGCTGGTCGCGGTGGTCACGGGACTGACGGGAGTGTCGGGCTGCCTGACGGTGCACGGCGAGAAGGCCGTGGTGCCGGCGACGACGGAGGCGGAGGCCGCGAAGGTCCTGGAGGAGTTCACCGAGACCAACAACAAGGCCAACCGCGCCCACGACGCCCGGCTCAACGCCACCATCGAGACGGGCGCGTTGGGCGCCATCGACCAGGCCGGGCTGCGGGCCAAGCGTGCCGTCCACCCCGAGGGCAACCCCGCCCACGAGCCGCTGGAGCTGACCGACCCCCGCTTCCTGATACCGAAGCAGGCGGGCTGGCCGAAGTTCTTCGTCGCCGACACCGCCAGCAACCGCAGCCGAGGGGCGCGGTGGCTGCTGGTCTTCACCCGGAACGGCGTCGAGGAGAAGTGGAAGGCGTCGTACCTGGCGGTGCTGGCCGAGAACGCCGTGCCGGAGTTCGCCGAGGACGGCGAGGGCCACGTCGAGGCCGTCCCCACCGACGAGACCGCCCGCCTGGCCGTCGCCCCCGAGGACCTGGGCCGCGCCTACACCGACTACCTGCGGGAGGGCGGCGACACCTTCGCCGCCGGGAAGCTGACCAGCGACATCCGCGAGGAGCGGAAGAAGACCGCGACCTCCCCCGGCGCCCGCACCGAGTGGGCCGACCTGCCGGCCGAGGACGCGCGGTTCGGCCCGCTGGGGCTGCGCACCGAGGACGGCGGGGCGCTGGTCTTCTTCACCACCCACCACCAGTCGAAGCAGACCGTGGCCAAGGGCTACCGGCCGCAGGTCAAGGACCCCTACGTCAAGGCGCTGTTGGAGGGGACGCCCAAGCAGTCCGTGACGTACGCCCGGGTCTCCCTCCAGGCGGCGTCCGTGCCCGCCGCCGACGCCGCCGACCCCACGGTCAGGATGCTCTACCGCCTCCAGGGCCTGACGGGCGCCAAGGGCGAGTGAGCCGAGCGCGCCGGAGGCCCCATGCGGCCCCATGCGGCCCGGTGCGGCTCCTCCGGCGCGCGACGGGCCCCCGACCGGATCGGACGCGGACGGGCGGGACGGGTGCGGATACGGTTCAGCGCACCGGCCACGGGGCCGTGTGGTCCGGCTGCTCCTCGGCGTGCGCCGCGCACGCGTCCGTCAGGGCCTCCAGCAGCGTCAGCGGGTCCGGCAGCGGGCGCTCGGGGGCGCGCAGCCAGCCGACCGCGGGGCCGGTGTCGTCACCGGGCAGCCGCGCGGGCGGTACGAGCACGTAGCTGCCGCGGCAGTGCCAGCGCAGGCCGGGGTGGTCGTCCAGGGTCTCGGGGTGGCAGTCCAGCTCGCACGGCCACCACTCGTCCTCGTCCTCGGGCGTGCCGCGGGTGGCCGTGAAGAACAGCATCCGCCCCGACCACGGATCGGTGCCGCACACCGCCACCGGTCCGACCTCGACGCCCTCGGCCTCCAGCCGCTCCAGCGCGGCCCGCCCGGCCCCCACGGGGACGTCCAGTACGTCGTGGGTGCGGCCGGTCGCGGTGACGAAGTTCGCCAGGGGCTGGTTGCTCGCCCAGCGGGCGATCTGCTCGGGGTCGGTGGTGGCCTGCGTCTGCCAGGCGAAGGAGACCGGGTGGCGTCCGGGGGTGGGACAGCCGATCCGGTCGCAGGAACAGCCGTACCCCTCGGGGTGCGCGGCCGGTGCCAGCGGGAAGCCCGCCGCGGCGGCTGTCAGCAGCAGATCCTCGCGGAGGCGGGCCGCCTCCTGCGCGGCAATCGTGCGCGCGCCGCTCCGGGAGCGTCGGCGCAGCCACCGGGAGAATCTGCTTTCGCGTTCCATGTACCGCCTCACTCGCGACCGGGACCGTGTGTTTTCCGAGGGTACGGAACCGAGCGCCCGGAGCCGGGCGGAATCCACGGATCTCGGATGACCGTTTCCATCCTGCTCCTTCTCCGCGTCCGATGGGTAACCGGGGGGTGGTCGTATGAGCCGGCCTGGCCGGATCGGGCTCCTCCGGCCGGATGACACCGGGCCCGTTCCGCGGGGAAACCGGCTTCCGGCGGTGCCGTTCCGGGCCGCCGGGTGGACCATGGCTCACACAGCGCGCATCCCTCGCCACACAGCGATCCTGTGAGGAGCCCTCCGTGTCCGCACCCCGCCGCTATCTGATGTGTCCACCGACACACTTCCGGGTCACCTACTCCATCAACCCGTGGATGGACCCGGCCAAGCCCGTGGACCTCCCGCTGGCCGTCACCCAGTGGGAACGCCTGCGCGACCTGTACCGCTCGCTCGGCCACACCGTCGAGGAGCTCGTCCCCGACCCGGACCTGCCCGACATGGTGTACGCCGCCAACGGCGCGCTCGTCGTCGACGGCCGGGTGCTCGGCGCCCGGTTCGCCCACCCCGAGCGGGCCGGCGAGGCCGTGGCGCACCTGGAGTGGTACCGCGCCCACGGCTTCACCGAGATCCGTGAGCCGGAGCACATCAACGAGGGCGAGGGCGACTTCGCCGTCACCGCCTCCTGGCTGCTGGCGGGCCGCGGCTTCCGCAGCAGCCCGCTCTCCCACCCCGAGGCGCAGGAGTTCTTCGGCCGCCCGGTCGTCGGCCTGGACCTGGTCGATCCGCGCTTCTACCACCTGGACACGGCGCTGTGCGTCCTGGACGACTCCCGCGACGACGCGGTGATGTACCACCCGGCCGCGTTCTCGCCCGGCAGCCGGGCGGTGCTGGCCCGGCTCTTCCCCGACGCGATCGTCGTCGGGGAGGCGGACGCCCGCGCCTTCGGCCTCAACGCGGTCAGCGACGGGCACCACGTGCTGCTGCCGCAGGCGGCGGTGGGGCTGTTCGAGCCGTTGCGCGAGCGCGGCTACGAGCCGATCGGCGTCGACCTGGGCGAGCTGCTCAAGGGCGGCGGCAGTGTGAAGTGCTGCACGGCGGAGCTGCGGAGCTGACCGGCCCGGCGCCCCGGTGGCGTCTCAGCGGGACGGCGCGGACCCCTCGTCGTCCCGCTCGCCGCCCCACTCGTCGCCCCAGGCGGCGTCCCGCGCGGCGCGGTACGCCGGTCCGTGGCGCTTGGTGACGGTCTCGCTCCGCATGCCGCCGCGCTCCGCGTCCGGCCCCGCGCACAGGTCCAGGAGGACCTGGCCCTTGCGGATCCGCGGTCTGCGCACGATCCGCGCCCCGGCGGCCGTGCCGCCCACCTCGGGGCGGACGGCCGCCACGTAGGAGAACTTCTCGTCCTCGTACGCCAGCGAGCCCCCCTTCACCTGCCGGTGGAGGGAGGAGCGGCTGACGCGGGCGGCGAAGTGGCACCAGTCCGAGCCGGGCGCGATCGGGCACGTGCCGCCGTGCGGACAGGGGGCGAGGACGCGCAGCCCGGCGGCGGTCAGCCGCTCGCGCGCCTCGCGGACGCGCAGGTAGCCGTCCGGCGTCCCCGGTTCGACGACCACCACGGCGCGTCCGGCCGCGGCGGCGGCGTCGACCAGGGAGCGCCGGGCGTCCTCGGTCAGCTCGTTGAGGACGTAGGAGACGGTGACCAGATCGGCGGCCGGGAGCGTCCCGCCGGGGGCGATCCGCTCGCGCCGCCACTCGGCGGCGCGCACCGCGGCCGAGCCGGACGCCCCGGCCAGCTCGCGGCCGAGGGCGAGGGCGGGCTCGGCCCAGTCCAGGACGGTGGTCGCCCGGGTGTGCTCCCCGCCGTCGCCCCAGGTCGCGGCGGCGGCCCACACGGCCGCGCCCGTCCCCCCGCCCACGTCGAGGTGGTCGGCCGGGTCCAGGTCGGGCGCCCGCTCGGCGAGGGCGCCCAGCGCGGCGGAGACGGCCTCGAAGGTGGCGGGCATCCGGTAGGCGGCGTACGCCACCACGTCCGCCCGGTCCCGCAGCACGGGGGCGTCGGTGGGGACGCTCCCCCGGTAGCCGGCGATCAGCCGCTCGACGGCGCCGGCGGCCTGTCTCGGCGACAGTCCGTCGAGCAGGCCGGCGAGCGCGTCGCGCAGCTCTTCGCCGATGCGGAGGTCGGTGTGGAGGGGGCTGAGGGGGGCGGGCACCCGGAAAGTGTAGGGCCACGGGACCGCGCTCCGGCCCGGAGGCCGGACGCCTCCGACCCCGCCGTCTTCCGGGCCCCGGCGAGCGGGTCGGCACGGTGGGTGGGGCGTACGGGTGCGCCGCCCCGGACGGGCACGACCCGCACGCCGTATCGCTCGGTCCGCTTGTCCCTGGTCGTCGGGGCCGTCGGGGCCGTCCCCTCGATCCCCTCGATCCCCTCGTTCCGCGCCTGCGCGACCGGCATCCGGTCGAAGGGAACCCCGTGGTGCCCCCACGGAAGCCGCCCCCGGGATGCGGCCGCGCCCTCACGCCGAACCCGGCGGAGAAGTCGCGCGGCGGTCCGCGGGAGGAGACGGACCGGGAAGAGGACGGAAAGGCCGTCGCTCCGGTGCTTCATTCCGTGCGCCCCTTCCCGGACGTGTCCCGGCGTCACCTCCGACTCCCTTGTCGTCTCGACCGGTTGACGAGTCAATGCGCGTAGAGAAATTCACCGGCAGTACTACCGGACGCCCTCCGACTCCGGGATGATCACCGCTGCGTCAGGCGGCGGAGGAGGTCCGCCGCTTCCCGTGTCCCGTCGACTCCCGGCGTGAAGCGACTCGAAGGACCTCTCGGGAAAGACGGGCGTCACCGAAGGAAGATCCATGCGCATCACCCTCGCGGGTCTGTCCGCACGAGCCGTCGCGGTCGTGGCGACGGCCGCCGTCGCCCTCGGCCTGGCCGGCACCGCCCCGGCACAGGCCGCCTACCCGAGCAGCTACAGCGTCCACGGCATCGACACCAGCCGCTGGAACCACGGTTCGGCGATCAACTGGAACAGCGTCGCCGCCTCGGGCCAGAAGTTCGTCTTCCACAAGGCGTCCCAGAGCACCGGCTGGGTCGACCCCTACTTCGTCCAGGACTTCAAGGCGTCCGCCGCGGCGGGGCTGATGAACTCCGGCTACCACTTCTACGCGGAGGGCACCGGCAGCGCCCAGGCCGACCACTTCATCGCCACCCTGCGCAGCGCCGGCTACACCGGCAAGGCCGCCGGCCAACTGCCCCCGGTCGTCGACCTGGAGCACCACAACGGCGCGTGCCCCGCCTACGCCACCACCTCGCACATCGGCACCTTCATCGACAAGGTCGAGTCCGCCTTCGGGGTCACCCCGATCGTCTACACCTCCAAGTGGTTCGTGGACGACTGCCTGGGCGGCAACGGCGGCATCTTCTCCACGACCCCGCTGTGGCAGCCGCGTTACCAGAGCGGCTCCAACGAGCCGGCCGCCATCCCCGGCGCGAACCGTTCCTGGTCGTTCTGGCAGTACAGCGACACCGGCACGGTCTCCGGCATCAGCGGCAACGTGGACCTCAACGTCTTCCGCGGCACGCTCTCCGAGCTGCGCGCCATGGCCAACCTGGGCGGCGACGGCGGTGGCGACCCCCAGCTCCCGGCCTGGCCGGTGCTGAAGTCCGGCAGCACGGGTGTGGACGTCAGGGCGCTGCAGTACCTGCTCAACGCCCGGGGCTACTCCACCACCGTGGACGGCAGCTACGGACCGGCCACGACCTCGCAGGTCACCGCCTTCCAGCAGGCCAACGGGCTGACCGCCGACGGCATCACGGGGCCGGCCACCTGGTCGAAGGTGATCGTCACCGTGCGGTCCGGCGACACCGGCGACGCGGTGAAGGCCGTCCAGACGGAGCTGAACTCCAAGGGCCACTCGCTGACCGTCGACGGAAGCTTCGGCCCGGCGACCCTCTCCGCGGTGAAGTCGTTCCAGTCCTCCAAGGGCCTCGCCGCCGACGGCATCGTCGGCCCGATGACCTGGCAGGCCCTGGTCGGCAGCTGACCGCCGCGCGTGCGCGGGGGCTCCTCCCTCACGCCCCCGGCCCCGTACGTCGGGNNNCGGGGCCCGTTTCGGCGCGGGCCGACGAGCCGGGCGAGAAGGTCCCGTTCGACGTCCCCGCCGCGTCCACCGCGTCGACCCCGGCCACCGGCAAGCACCCGCCCGGCGATCCCCACGAGGGCTTCCAGGGCTTCTCCCGGGCCGGTACGGCGCCGGGCGCGCGACCGGTCGGCGCGCCCCTCAGCGGGTCTGGGCCCACACCGTCAGCAGGCTCACCGCGGTGGCGCCCGCGCCGTAGCAGGCGCCCCTCAGGAACTGGTCGGCCGCGACGCTCCGGCGCCGCACCGCCCACCGCGCGCCGCCGCGCACCGCCCGGCGGCAGCGCCGCCCGACGGCGGTCGGGCGCCACCCGCGGTCCCGTCCCGGCGGGACCGCCTCCTCCTCCGTCGAACACCCCGGCGGGGTGCGCCGTCCTGTCATGGCCGTCGACTCCTCCTGTGCGTCGTAAAACGTCGTGGAACGGGATGGAACGGGATGGAACGGGGTGAAACGTCACGAGGCGGGCCCGCGCGGTCTAGCGGACGCCGGAGGCGTGCGCGGCCCGGCCGGCGGTCACCGGCACGTGCGTCGCCTGCGCGGGCCGGATCGGCTCGAAGTCGACCCGGCCGTCGGCGGCGACGCGGACGCCGTGGACGGCGGGCTCGGGCAGGCTGTTGTAGTGGAAGGGCGTGGAGAAGTAGTACGCGCCGGTGTCCGGGAGGACGACGATGTCGCCGGGCTCCAGCAGGGGCAGCGCGCGGTCGCGCGCCAGCAGGTCGCCGGCGAAGCAGGCCGGGCCGGCGACGTCCTGCCGCACGGGCTCTCCGCTCTTGGCGCCGCCGTGGGGGTGGTGGGCCTCGACCCGCAGCGGCCAGGCGTCGGGGGCGAACACGGTCCGCGTGGCGACCTGCACGCCGGCGTGGGTGATCGCGATCGGCCGGCCGCCGGCCTCCTTGGTGTACTCCACGTAGGCGGCCGTGAAGCCGTTCTTCGCCAACACCGAGCGCCCGAACTCGGTGACGATCTCGTACCGGCCGGTGAACAGGTCCGGCGCGTACTCGCGCAGGTGGTCCACGTAGGTGTCGAAGCCGGGCCGGACCTCGTCGTCGGCGAAGTTGACCGGCAGTCCCCCGCCGATGTCGACGCCGACCACCTGCCGCCGTCCGAGGTGGTCGTTGATCTCGTCGGCGAACTCCACGGCCTGCGCGATGCCCTGGGCGATCAGCTCCAGCGGGCAGCCCTGCGAGCCGACGTGGGTGTGCACCCACGTCAACCAGGGACGCTCCCGGTAGGCCCGCAGCAGCCGTTGCCGGTTGTCGCCGTCCGCCAGGGGGATGCCGAACTTCGAGTGCCGGGTGGCGGTGCTCATCGCGGCGATCGTCCCGCCGCCGACCTGCGGGTTGACGCGCACGCCGATCCGCGAGCGGGAGAAGGGGCGGTCCGCGAGGATCGCGTCGATCCGGGACAGTTCCGCGAAGTTGTCGGCGTTGATCGTGACGCCCAGGTCCAGGGCCCACTCCAGTTCCGCGCGGGTCTTGGCCGGCGAGTCGAACACGATCCGGTCCGGCGCGAAGCCCGCCTCCAGCGCCCGCGCGAGCTCGCCGGCGGTGGCGACCTCGCAGCCCATGCCGGCGCGCCGCAGCTCCGCCAGCACCGGCACCAGGCAGTTGGCCTTCGCGGCGAAGGCGTGGAGGACGCGGAGGGAGTCGGGGAACGCCCGGTGCAGGGAGTCGACCGTCGCGGCGACGCCGTCGAGGTCGACGAACCCGGCCAGGACGGCCCGCTCGGGGTCCAGCAGCCCCTGGCGCACGGCCGCGCGCAGGATGTGCTCGCGCCGTTCGGCGGGGTGGGCGAAGTCGGTCATGACGCACCTTCCGGGTCGGTGTCCTGGAGCGCGCGGCGGTTCCGCCGGCCTGGTCACCAGGGTGCCCGCGGGAGCGGGGAGGCGTCTTCGTCGTGCCGGCCGAGATGTCGGGGCACCGTCCGTGCGGTGGTGCGGTGTTCCGGGGGCGGGCCGTCGTCGTTGTGCGCGGCGACGAAAAGACGGTGTCCCCTTCTCGCCGGCGGACAGGCGTCCGGATACGGGGGCCCGAGTGCACCCGAGTGCCGGGGCCCGGGCACGAGTGCCCGGGTACGGGGGCTCAGGTGTCGCCGCGGTCGAGCAGGCGCAACTGGATCTGGGCGAGCAGGCGGGCGTCGGGGTCGCCCAGGTCGATCCCCGACTCCTGGACGACCCGGCGGATGCGGTACCGCAGGGTGTTGGAGTGCACGCCCAGCGCCTTGGAGGCGGCGGGCACGTCGCCGAAGTGGTCGAGATAGGCCCGCAGGCTCTCCACCAGGAAGCTCCCCTTGTGCTCGGCGTCGAACGCCGCCAGCCGGGCCACGGGGGTCTGCGACGGCAGCGACACCTCCTGGAGCGCGTCCGTGACCTGTGCCATGCCGACGGCCTCGGCCACCTCCGCCACGCGCGCGACGGTGCGGTCTCCCCCCGCCGTCAGCAGGGCCCGCAGGGCCGCCTCGGCCGACCGGCGGGACTCGGGCAGCCGCGCCGGTCCGGCGACCACGTCCCCCAGTCCGATCCGCGCCTCCGTGCCGAACGCGGTCGACACCTGCTTCGCCAGGGACGTTCCCAGCCGGGTCACCTGCTCCTCGGCCCGCTGTCCGTCCTGTTCCAGGCCGCCCACCACCACCAGCGTCCCGCCGTCCAGGAGCACGACCACGGCCCGGTGTCCGTAGGTCGTGCAGTGCAGCGTCAGCATGCCGTGCAGCCGTACGGGGTCGCCGTCGCCCCGGTCGCCGGTGTGCACCGCCAGGACCGCGCAGTTCCCCCGCGCCGGCAGCCCGGCCCGCTCGGCCGACGCGTCGGCGGGGCCGCGTCCCTCCAGCAGGGCGCGGGCCGCCTCCTCGGCGAGACGGTCGTGCCCTCCGCGCGTGCGGTGGCGGAGCAGGTGGGCGGCGGCCACGCGGGCCGCCGCCCGCAGGACGTCGGCCGCGTTCGGCGCGAGGGGCCGGCCCACGGCCGCCACCCAGATCGAGCCCAGGCGCTCGTCGCCTCCCCGGATCATCGCCACCAGACGTTCCGGGTTCTCCCCCCGCGCCGGTCGGTACAGCACGTCGGTCGCGTTCCACAGCGCCTGGAAGAACCCGTCCTCCCGCATCGCGGCGACGCGCCACTCCGGGACGCGGCGGCCGAGGACGGTCAGCCGGCGCAGTTCGTCCACGTCGCCTTCCGTGGAGGAGTGGGCGAGCACCCGCGACTGGAGGTCCTCGATCGTCACCGCGCCGTCGACCAGGGCCGCCACGGCGTCGGCCAGCCCGTTCAGGTCGCCCGGCGCCACGTCCGCCGCCCAGGGGTCGGGCCGCACGCCCGCCGCGGCCAGCCCCGCCAGCAGCACGCTCACCAGCCGCGCCCAGCGGTACCACGTGGTGCGGAAGAGCACCGCGACGCCGGCCTCCTCCGCGGCCGTCCGCAGCGTCTCGGCCGGCCGCCCCGAGTCGCCCGGCCCGAACACCACGGCCGCCGCTCCGGCGTCGCCCACCTGGCGCACGACGTCGACGGCGGCGGCCGACTCCGGGTCGACGCCGACCGCCAGCACCAGGTCGCCCCGGGCGATCCCGGGGTCCCGGGCGTCCAGCACGGTCACCCCGTCGACCGTCACCTCCAGCCCCCTGGGGGCGGTGCCCAGTCCCAGGGCGCCGGTGCC
The DNA here is from genome assembly GCF_039533145.1 of Streptomyces macrosporus. NCBI lineage: Bacteria > Bacillati > Actinomycetota > Actinomycetes > Kitasatosporales > Streptomycetaceae > Streptomyces > Streptomyces macrosporus. Next base: position 426,029 of record NZ_BAAASZ010000020.1, on the reverse strand, counting down.
CACCACGGAGAGCAGCTCCTCCAGCGTGACCCGCGGCGCCGAGCCGGGTTCCCGTCCGGACAGCCCGGTCGTCCCCATCGTTCCCCCTCCCCCGGCGCCGTCGGGATTCGCGGTGGACATGCCCCGTGTTCCGGACGGCAGCGTACGCTCCGGGCCCGTAGCGTAGGCCGGCCGCCGGCTCCGGGCCGTCCCTTCGGCCGGAACGCCGGGCCGACGTCCCGTCCGACCGGACGGTGTGCCCGGCCCTACCGGCCGATGCTCTCGGCGTCCACGATCCGGTCGGCCGGCGGCTTCTCGGCGTGGACCTTCTCGTCGTAGTCGGTGAGGACGACCTCGCTCGGCGCCTCGCCGCCCTGGGAGACGGCCTTGAGGATGTAGGGCTCGCCCTCGGTGGCGACGTACAGGGTGAGCCTCTCGCCGCCGGGCCGCTCCCTCTTCAGGGCGAGGGCCTCCTTGCCCTCCACCTCGGTGGTGCCGCTCTTCTCCATGCCCGCGCGTTCGGACGCGTCGCCGTCCAGGGCGGCCAGGAACTCCCGCTTGTCGCACATGCCCCGCACCCCGGTGTCACCGGTGTCGGACTTCACCCAGCGGTCCCGCAGTTCCTCCGCGATCCTCCGACCGTCGGGGTGGTTTCCGAAGGTGCCGCTCCAGAACTTCTCGTCGCCCCTGACGTAGGTCGTCCGGCCGGACTTCACGACGTCCGCCCTGGCGCCCCGGGCGGACAGGGTGCCGCGGCAGTCGCCCTGTTCGTCCACGTGGAAGTCGACCTTGACGCTGGTGCCCTCCGGCCGCGCCGTCCCCTTCATCCGCACCGAGGAGGCGTCCCGGGTGGCCTTCATCGCCTCCTCCGCGATCGTGTCGGCGCTCTTCCCCTCGAAGGGGTCGTCCGCGTCGTCTCCACAGGCGGTCAGGCCCGTCGCACCCAGGCAGACGAGCGTCGCGAGAACCATCTTCTTCCCGGCGTACACGGAATTCCCTCTCCGCGGACCCACCGGGTCCGCTCTCGTTCTCCTGAAAGTCCGTCAGGTTCTTTCGGACGAGGCGGATACCCCGGTCATCCATTCCCGAACGGCAAGTTTTCGCCTGTTCTCCCGACTGGAACCCGTTCTTTCGGAAAGGGAAGGAATAAACACATCCGGTTGTGTTCGATCAGACCGAGGGAGGGCAGACGACAGACGAGGTTCGGAAGACGGGAGGACCGATGCGTGGGAAAGAGCGGCCTCGGAAACGGTTGTCGATCCGTCCCCCGCAGTCCGGAGAGCAGGCCCGGGAACTCACGCGCGAGTTCCTGCGGGCGGAGAAGCCGTGCGCCGACGCGGCGGACGTGGACGCCGTGCTGCTGGGCGTCTCGGAGCTGGTGACCAACGCGGTCCGCCATGCCGGCGGGGTGACGGAATTCCAGGTGGAGTCGGGGTCCGAGGGCGTCGCCGTGGAGGTCTCGGACGCCAGCGTCCGGCGCCCCAGGACGGTGCAGATCAACCCCGCGGTCCCCGGCGGCTTCGGCTGGCTGCTGGTGCGCGAGCTGGCCTCCGAGGTGACCGTCGCCCTCCACCCGGGCAGGGGCAAGACGATCCGCGCCGTCTTCCCGGTGCGGGCGTGACGCGCCGGAACGCCCGCACCGGGCCCGCGGGAAAACGACCGGCCCCGGCTCCTCGCATTCCGGAGGCGTTTCCCGCCCGCGTTTCCCATGCCGTGCGAGCCTGCGGGAATCCCCGCTGCAGACCGGTGAGGAGAAGGGTCTCCGCACCGCGGGGAACGAGCGAGAAGCACGCGGTCCGGTCATTCTCGAGAATGCCGGAGCGGCGGCACGGGAAAGCGATACGAACACTCCCGCCGCCGCTCTCCGGTGCGGAATGAAATCCCCCGGTCCGGTGATTCTCCGATTCTCCCGGATTTCGCCGACCGTGCCGGAGAAATCCGCCGGGCCGCGCCCGCGGCACACCGAAGCGGGCCGTCCCGGACGTCTTCCCTCTCTTCCGCCCGCACGGCCCCTCGCGTCCCGTACGGTCTCCGGGTTGCCCGTCGACGGCGGACGAAACCGGCGCGGCGGAGCGCTCGGGCCGTCCGTGTCCGTCCGGCCCTCGGGGCGGCCCCGTCACGGCCGGCGCAGCCTGACGGCCAGGAAGACGGGGTTCGTGTTGAGCCTGTCGTACCGTCCCGGATCGATCCGCCGGGCCTCCTCCGCGGCCCGCGGCTCGACGAGCCTCTCCAGCACGAAGCCGGCGTCCAGCAGCTCCCCGAGGAACGTCTCCAGCGTCATCCGCCGGTAGGTGATGGCGAACCCCTCGCCGAAGGGGAGGTCGACGCGCTCCTCGGAGAAGTACGAGCCGCCCGCCCACATCCAGTCCGCGGTGGGGTGCGTGGTGGAGACGAGCAGGGTGCCGCCCGGTCGCAGCACGCGCCGGACCTCGGCGAGCAGATGCCCGCGCGCCTCGACGTGGTGGTAGACGAGGGCCATCACGACCAGGTCGAACGAGGCGTCCGGCAGGAACGTCGGCGGTTCCTCCAGGTCGTGGCGGTGCAGTTCGACGTCCTCCCCGAGACGTTCGCGCGCGGCGCGCAGCAGGGTCTCGCTGCCGTCGACGCCGACGACCCGTGACGCACCGCGTGCCAGGAATTCGGCGGCGTAGTGGCCCGCCCCGCACCCGAGGTCCAGCACCCGCGCTCCGGTCACGTCGCCGGCCAGTTCCAGCATGGCCGGCCGGTCGGTGTGGGCGTTGTAGACGCTGTCCGTGGCGTGGGCGGCGAACCGCTCGCCCAGCTCCCCGTGGTAGGCGGTCTCGGCTCTCATCCGGGCATCCTCCCACCGCCTCCGCGCCCCTCGCACCGGTGCCGTCGCGCCGGTCCCGTCGTGCCGTCCCGGGGCGTCTGGCAGACTGGCCACGCTCACCAGGCGGCGATGGCCAGGAAACCGGTGCGAGTCCGGTACGGTCCCGCCACTGTGACCGGCGCCCCGCGCGGGGTGCCGGGAGTCAGACACTGACGCGCCGCCTTCCGCTTCGACCAGGGGACGAGGAAATCCCCCGGAGAGGTACGGCCATGGCCAGATCCCGCGCCGCCCTGCGCGTTCTCACCACGTCCGCCCTGCTGTTCCCGCTCGCCGCCTGTGGCTCGGCCGGCGGGGAGGAGAAGGGCCGGGCGACCCCGGCGGAGGGCTTCCCCCTCACGGTGACCAACTGCGGGGTGAGGACGGTCTTCGAGGCGCCCCCCGAGCGCGCCGTCACCATGAACCAGCACACCACCGAGATCCTGCTCGCCCTCGGTCTGCGGGACCGCATGGCCGGCACCGCCTACCTCGACGACGCGATCCTCCCCGAGTACCGGGACGACTACGAGGACGTGAAGGTGCTCGCGAAGGAGTACCCGTCGAAGGAGGTGCTCCTCGGCGCGAACCCGGACTTCGTCTACGGCGGCTACGCCAGCGCCTTCGACAAGGCCGCCGGCCGCGACCGCGCCTCCCTGGAGGAGGCCGGGATCGACACCCGTCTCAACGTCGAGTCCTGTGCCGACGGACCCGTGGGGACGGACGAGCTGAGGACCGAGATCACCGAGGTGGCCCGCGTCTTCGGCGTGCCCGAGCGCGGCGAGGCGCTCCTCGCCGAGCAGGAGCGGAGGATCGAGCGGGTCGAGAAGAGGCTCGACGGCGTGGAGAGGCCGTCGGTGTTCGTCTACGACTCCGGCGACGCCTCCGCCTTCACCGCGGGCGGAGGCGGCATCGGCAACGAGATCATCTCGGCGGCGGGCGGCGAGAACGTCTTCGCCGACCTCGACGACGACTTCGGCGACGTCTCCTGGGAGCAGGTCATCGAGCGCGCGCCCGAGGTGATCGTGGTCTACGACTACGGCGGCACCACCGTCGAGGCCAAGAAGAAGCGGCTGCTCGACGACCCCGCCCTGGCGAACGTGCCGGCGATCCGGAACGAACGGTTCGCGGTGCTGCCGCTGTCCTCGGCCGTCCTGGGCGTCCGCGTGGCCGACGCCGTGGAGGACCTGGCCGGACAGCTCCACCCCGACGCGGCGTGAGGGGGGTGAAGGGGCGCCCGGTCCCCTCCGCCGTCCGCTGCTCCGCCCTGCTCGCCGTGCTGGCCGTGCTGCTCGCGGCGGTGGCGGTGGCGAGTCTGGCGCTGGGGTCGGTGCGCATCCCGCCCGGCGAGGTGGTGCGGATCGTCCTCGGCGGGGAGCGGACCGGGGCATTCGCCTCGATCGTGTGGGACGTGCGGGCGCCGCGGGTGGTGCTGGGGGCGCTGGTGGGCGCCGGGCTCGCGGTCGCGGGCACGGTGCTCCAGGCCCTGGTCCGCAACCCGCTGGCCGATCCGTTCCTGCTGGGGGCCTCGTCGGGCGCCTCGGCGGGCGCGGTCGTGGTGATCGTGCTGGGCGTGGGGGCGGGCGTGGCCACCACCGTGGCGCTGCCCGTCGCCGCGTTCGTCGGATCGCTGGGCGCGCTGGTGGTGGTCTGGGCGTTGGCGCGGCGCGGCGGTGCCATGACGACCGGGCGGCTGGTGCTGGCCGGGGTGGCCGTCCAGTACGTCCTGTCGGCGTTCACCAGCCTGGTGCTGGTGCTGTCCGCGCGGGCCGAGCACGTGAGGGCGGTGCTGTTCTGGACGCTCGGCGGTCTCGGCGGCGCCCGCTGGAGCGAACTGGCGCTGCCCGCGGTCGCGTTGGCGCTCGGCACCGGGCTGCTGCTGGCCCTCGCCCGCCCCCTCGACCTGATGCTGGCCGGCGAGGAGGACGCGCGGGGCATGGGGCTGGACCCGGGCCGGTTCCGGGCCTGGGCGTTCGTGCTGACCTCGCTGGTGGTGGGCGTGCTCGTGGCGCACAGCGGCGCGATCGGCTTCGTCGGCCTGATGGTGCCGCACGCGGCCCGCATGGCCGTCGGCGCGGCGCACCGCCGGCTGCTGCCGGTCGCCGCGCTGGGCGGGGCCGTGTTCCTGCTGCTGACGGACCTGTTGGCGCGGACGGTGGCCGCTCCGGAGGAGATACCGGTCGGCGTGGTCACCGCGCTGGCGGGCGGTCCTTTCTTCCTGTGGCTGCTGCGCCGCTCCACCCGAGCGGAGGGGATCACCGGATGACGCGCGTGACGCGGCCGGCCGCGCTCGCCGCCGAGGGCGTCGGCTACGCGGTGGAGGGCCGCGCCCTGCTCTCGGGCGTCGACCTCGTGGCCCGCCCCGGCGAGACCGTCGGACTGGTCGGCCCCAACGGGAGCGGCAAGACGACCTTCCTGCGGTGCGTCTACGGTTCGCTGCGCCCCACCGCGGGCCGGGTCCTGGTGGACGGCGCCGACACCGCCCCCATGAAGGTCAGGGAGCGCGCCCGGCGGATCGCCGTCGTCCCCCAGGACGCCTCGGGGGTTCCGGGCCTCACGGTGCGGGAGGTCGTCGCCATGGGGCGCGGGCCGCACAAGCGGTTCTGGGAGCAGGACGGTCCGGGTGACGTCCGGCGGGTGGCCGAGGCGCTGCGCCGGGTCGGGTCCGCCGCCCTGGCCGACCGCCGCTTCGAGGGCCTGTCGGGCGGCGAGCGGCAGCGGGTGCTGATCGCCCGCGCGCTCGTCCAGGAGCCGGGGCTGCTCGCCCTGGACGAGCCCACCAACCACCTGGACATCCGCTTCCAGTTGGAGGTCCTCGCCCTGGTGCGGTCGTTGGGCACCACCAATCTGCTGGTGCTCCACGACCTCAACCTGGCCGCCTGGTGCTGCGACCGGCTGTACGTGCTGAAGGACGGCCGCGTGGCCGCCTCCGGCGCCCCGGCCGAGGTGCTGACCGAGGAGTTGCTCGCCGACGTCTACGGGGTGCGGGCCCGCGTGGAGGTCCATCCGGACACGGGCGCGCCCAACATCGTCTACCTGCCCGTCCACCCGTCCGTCTCGCCGCCCGTCCCCTCGCCGCCGTCGTGAGCGAGCCGTGGACGCCCGAGCCGTACGGACCCCGTTGGCACGTCGCCGTGGGCGAGCCGCCGGCCGACGAGGCCGACCGGTGGCTCGCGGCGTCCTCGCTCGCCGACCCGGCGGGCGAGGCGCCGGCCAGGCTGATCGAGTACGAGTACCGCGGCAGCGGCCACCGCACCGCGCACGCCGCCGCGCTGACGGTGATGGCGGTCTACGCGGGCCGGGTCACCGCCGCCGCCGTCCTGCACTGGGCCCTGACCGACCGGGTGCCGGACCTGACGGCGGACAACGTCCTGGTGCGGCCGCACGCCCACGGCATCGCGGGCGTGCGGGTGCGCCGGGCGCGGCTCCTGGCGCCCCGCCCCGGTGAGGAGTCCGTGGCGCTGCTGCACCGCACCGTGCTGGAGGGGCACCTGCTGCCCGTCGCCGACGCCCTGCACCGGCGGACCCGCGCGGGCCTGCGGCAGTTGCGCGGCGGCATCGCCCACGGCTGCGCCACCGCCCTGTGCGCCTCCGACGCCGACCCCGACCTGCTGGAGCGGCGGTGGGAGCGGTTCGTCACGGACGCGCCCGGCGGCCTGGCCGCGTTGGGCGAGGTGGCGCGGGTGCGGCGGGCCTCGGACGGGCGGGAGCGGTTGGTGTACCTCCGTCGGACCTGCTGCCTCTTCCACACCTCCGCCGAGGCGGTGCGCTGCGCGAGCTGCTGCCTGACCGACCGCGAGCAGCGGCTGCGCGCGTACGCCGAGTCCGGCTGAGCGGACGCCCCGCGGGGCGAGGACACGCACGGATCACCACGCCCGACCTTTCGCTTCCCCCTTGTTGTTGCATACTCTTTGCAACAACGGACACACGGCAACAGCCGCGCTCGCGGCGGTACACGGAAGGTCCCCGATGGCGGTCTACACGCTTCCCGAACTCCCTTACGACTACGCGGCGTTGGAGCCGGTGATCAGCCCGGAGATCATCGAGCTGCACCACGACAAGCACCACGCCGCGTACGTCAAGGGCGCCAACGACACCCTCGAACAGCTCGCCGAGGCCCGCGAGAAGGACGCGTGGGCCTCGATCAACGGGCTGGAGAAGAGCCTGGCCTTCCACCTGTCCGGCCACATCCTCCACTCGATCTACTGGCACAACATGTCCGGCGACGGCGGCGGCGAGCCGCTGGAGAAGGACGGGGTGGGAGAGCTGGCGGACGCCATCGCGGAGTCCTTCGGCTCCTTCGAGAGGTTCAAGGCCCAGATGACCAGGGCGGCGGCCACCACGCAGGGTTCGGGCTGGGGCGTCCTGGCCTACGAGCCCGTCGGCGGGCGGCTGGTCGTCGAGCAGGTCTACGACCACCAGGGCAACGTCGGCCAGGGCTCGACCCCGATCCTGGTCTTCGACGCCTGGGAGCACGCCTTCTACCTGCAGTACAGGAACCAGAAGGTCGACTTCATCGAGGCCATGTGGCGCGTCGTGAACTGGCAGGACGTCGCCCGGCGTTACGAGGCCGCCAAGCGGAACCCCGGCCTCCTGCTCGCCCCCTGAGCGGGGCGGACCCCCGATGTCCCGCTCGTGATCGTCTTCTCACCCGTCACGACGCGGGCGCACAGGGAGCGGCCCCCGCGAGGACGTGACTCGCGGGGGCCGCTCGTACGACGGCGTGGCGCCGGCCGGCTCCTACCGGGCGCGCGAGCGCCCGGTGCGGCAGAGCAGGGCGAAGCTCACGATCGCGACGAGGACGGCGCCCACCTGCGTCACCGCCATGGGGACGGCCGTGTCCTCGCCCGCGATGCCCACCAGCGGAGGGGCGAGGGAGCCGACGAGGAACTGGGAGGAGCCCAGCAGCGCGGAGGCCGATCCGGCGGCGTGCGAGGCGCGCATCAGCCCCTGGGAGTTGGCGTTGGGCAGCACCAGGGCCATCGCCGACATCAGCACGAACAGCCCGGCCGAGACGGGAACCAGCCCGACCCGCCCGAACACGCCGGAGGTCATCAGCAGCAGCGCGACGGCCGACAGCAGGATCAGGCCGAGGCCGACGGCGATGACCCGGTCCAGGGACACCCGCCCGACCAGGAGCTTGCCGTTGACCTGCCCCATGGCCACCAGCCCGATGGAGTTGACCATGAACAGCAGGCTGAACGTCTGCGGCGAGGCGCCGTAGATCTCCTGGACGACGAACGACGAGGCGGACACGTACGCGAACAGCGCCGCGAAGGCGAAGCCGCCCACCAGCAGGTAGCCGGTGAACATCCGGTCGGCGAAGAGTCCGCGCATGGTGCGCAGCGCGTCGGGGACGCCGCCGCCGTGCCGCCGCTCGGGCTCCAGGGTCTCCGGCAGGCTCCGCGCGGTGACCAGGGCGACGACCAGGCCGAAGCCCGCCAGGACGAGGAAGACGCCGCGCCAGTCGGTGAACCGCAGCACCTGACCGCCGAGCACGGGCGCCAGGATCGGGGCGACGCCGGAGATCAGCATCAGGGTGGAGAAGAACCGGGCCATGGCCAGCCCGTCGAACATGTCGCGGACGACCGCGCGGGCTATCACGATGGCCGCCGCCCCGGCCAGGCCCTGGGCGAGACGGAAGGCGGTCAGGGTGTGGACGCCGGGGGCCAGCGCGCAGGCGACGCTGGCCAGGACGTACCCCGCCATGCCGATCAGCAGCGGGCGACGGCGGCCGAACTGGTCGCTCATCGGACCGGCCACGATCTGTCCGACGGCCAGGCCCAACAGGCAGGCGGTGAGGGTGAGCTGCACCTCGGCGGCCGGGCTGCCGTACGCGGTGCCGATGTCGGGCAGCGCCGGGAGGTACATGTCCATCGACAGCGCGGGCAGCGCGGTCAGGCTGCCGAGGATGAGGGTGATCAGCAGACCGGCGCGGGTGCGGCCGGTGGGCCGCACCGC
>NZ_BAAASZ010000020.1:333461-417232 GCF_039533145.1 Streptomyces macrosporus | reverse complement strand
GCGGTCGCCGGGGCGCCGACCGCCGTTTCGGAGGCGGTTCCGGGGGTGACGGTTCCGCGGGAGGTTCGGGATTCCGGGGCTTCGGCGGCCTGGGACGGGCCGGGGTCGGACATGCACCTCTCCAGAAGAGTCGACGGGAACCGTCCGATCATCCCAGGTTTTCCGCCGCCGCCCCATCGCGTTCCGAGAGGCGGGACACGGGTCCCCGCCGGACGCCTCCCCCGGACGCCGGACGGGGCCGTGCGGGCGTTAGGCGGGCACCAGCCCCGGCTCCCCCACCGGCGAGACGAAGGACGCCGCGGTGGTGATCGGCGCGCCGGGGGTGGTGACCGCGGAGACCGTCCGGTAGTCGGCCCGCAGCCCCTCCCGGTCCAGGCCGAGCAGGACGTATCCGCGCTGCCCGTTGTAGTACCTCAGGTGCGGGTTGGCGGTCATCAGCGTCTGCCAGTTGGCGGGCTTCGCGGCTCCGTCCCGGCCGCTGGTGACGGAGGTGGTGACGATCTCCACGCCCGCGGTGCGGGAGTCGGGGTCGTCGAAGTCCCGCTTGATGTCGAACCCGTAGTGGACGTGGACGTCGCCGGTGAGGACGACGAGGTTCTCGACGCCCGCCTCGTCCGCGCCCGCCAGCACCCGCTCGCGCGAGCCGGGGTAGCCGTCCCAGGCGTCCATCGACAGCGGCCAGGGGCCCTCGATCCGGTTGCGCCGGCGGGAGAAGACCACCTGCTGCGGGACGACGTTCCACAGCGCCCGCGACCGTCGCCAGCCGTCGATCAGCCAGCGCTCCTGGGCGGCGCCGAGCATGGTGCGCGAGGGGTCCTCGGACTCGGGCGTGGGGACCTTCCAGCCGTCGCCGTTGGCCTGGTTGTCGCGGTACTGGCGGGTGTCGAGGACGTCGAACTGCGCCAGGTCGCCGTAGTGGAACCGCCGGTAGAGCCGCAGGTCGGGCCCCTGGGGGCGCTGGGGGCGGCGCAGCGGCATGTTCTCGTAGTAGGCGCGGTAGGCCGCCGCGCGGCGGATGAGGAACTCCTCCGTCGGAACGCCGTTCTCCGGGACGCCGTTGGCGTAGTTGTTCTCGGTCTCGTGGTCGTCCCAGGTGACGATCCACGGGTGGGCGGCGTGGGCGGCGGCGAGGTCGGCGTCGGTCTTGTACAGGGAGTACCGCAGCCGGTAGTCCTCCAGCGTCACCGTCTCCCGGTCGAACACCTCCGGCAGGGTGCGGTCGGTGTGGTTGCGGCTGCCGCCCACGGCGGAGACGGCGTACTCGTACAGGTAGTCGCCGAGGTGGAAGACGGCGTCGAGGTCCTCCTCGCGGGCGAGGTGGCCCAGGGCCGTGTAGTAGCCGTCGTGGTACGCCTGACAGGAGATCAGGCCGAGGCGCAGCGCGGCGGGCGAGGAGCCGGCCGCGGGGGCGGTGCGGGTGCGGCCGACCGGGCTGGTCCAGCGGCCGACGCGGAAGCGGTAGTGGTAGTCGCGGCCGGGCTCCAGGCCCCGGACGTCGACGTGCACGGAGTGGTGGAACTCGGGGTGGGCGATGGCCCCGCCGCGGGCGGCGGTGCGGCGGAAGCGCGCGTCGTGGGCGACCTCCCACAGGACGGGGACCGGTCGGGCGGGCATCCCGCTGTCCGGCTCGTACGGCTCGGGAGCGAGGCGGGTCCACAGCACCACGGAGTCCGGGCGCGGGTCTCCGGAGGCGACGCCCAGGGTGAAGGGGTCCTCGCCGATCCGCCGGGGGTCGAGGGGGGAGGCGGCGTGGGCGGGGGACGGCAGGTTGGTACCGAGGGCCAGTGCGGCGGCGGCCCCGGAGACGGTGAGGAACCGCCGGCGGTTCAGATGGCGCGCGGCGGCTCTGAGTTCGGCGGTGGCACCCGGTGTATGCGTCATGTACACGATTACAGGGTTCCGGGGCGGCGCCCCGGCTGCGCGATGTTGGCGCGTACACGACGCTTATATGGCCGACAGGTGACGTCGGACGGCCGGCGGCCCGGAGCGGACCCGGCGCTCCGGGAGGCCGCGCGGAATACCCGCCCCCGGGGACGGAGTTGAGCGGGCATGACCACGGAGAGCACCGGGGGCGGCGCCCCCGAGGTGGAGATACTGCGCTACACCGCCTTCTCGTCCGACCCGGACGGCGGCAACCCGGCCGGAGTCGTGCCGGACGCGAGCGGCCTGACCGACGCGGAGATGCTCGCCATCGCGGCCGAGGTCGGCTACTCGGAGACCGCCTTCCTCACTCCCCCGCCCGCCGGCCTGGGCGCCGAGCCGGGACGCGGCTTCGGCATCCGGTACTTCAGTCCGCTGGCCGAGGTGCCCTTCTGCGGGCACGCCACGGTGGCGAGCGCCGTCGCGCTCGCCGAACGGATCGGACCGGGCGAGCTGGTCTTCGCCACCCCGGCCGGCGCCGTCCCCGTCACGGTCGCCGACGACCTGCGCGCCACCCTCACCAGCGTCGAGCCCCGGGTGGAGGACGTCGACGGCGGGGACGTGGCCGAGGCCCTGGCCGCGCTCGGCTGGGAGGCCGGCGAACTGGACCCGGCCCTGCCGCCCAAGATCGCCTTCGCCGGGGCCCGGCACCTGGTGCTCGCCGCGGCGAGTCGGGAGCGGCTGGCGGCGCTGGACTACGACGTCGAGCGGCTGAAGGCGTTCATGCTCCGCCGGGACCTGACCACCCTCCACCTGGTGTGGCGGGAGGCGGAGACGGTCTTCCACGTCCGCGACCCGTTCCCGGTGGGCGGGGTCGTGGAGGATCCCGCCACGGGGGCGGCAGCGGCGGCGTTCGGGGGGTATCTTCGCGCCCTGGGCCTGATCACCGCACCGGCGGTGCTCACCCTCCACCAAGGCCACGACATGGGTCGCCCCGGACTGCTGGAGGTCGAGCTGCGCGAGGACGACCCGCGCGTGCGGGTGTCGGGGACGGCGGCCCGCATCGGGTGAGGCGCGGGGAAGCCGCGGGGCGACCGCGGACAACCTCGGGAAAGGGGACGGGCGATGAGCGACGCGGAGCGGGCCGCCGGGGCGGCGGCCGAGGCGGCCGGGACGGTGGTGGGCACGAACTTCGGCGCCTACCAGAGCGAGATCTACCTCGACGGCCTGGCGGGCCGGCTGCCCCCGTTCACCACCGATCCGACCGCCCTGGAGGCTTCCGCCCGCGAGCGGATGGAGCCCGGCCCGTTCTGGTACGTGGCGGGCGCGGCCGGGTCCGGCGCGACGGCCCGCGCCAACCGGGAGGCGTTCGACCGGTGGCGGCTCGTCCCGCGGATGCTGCGCGACGCGACCGTCCGCGACCTGCGCACCACCGTGCTGGGCACCGAGCTGCCCGCCCCCGTCCTGCTCGCGCCCGTGGGCGTGCAGTCGATCGTCCACCCCGACGGCGAACTCGCCACCGCGCGGGCGGCGTCCGCCCTGGGGGTGCCCATGGTGCTCTCCACCGCCTCCTCCCACACCCTGGAGGACGTGGCGGAGGCGAGCGGCGACGGACCGCGCTGGTTCCAGCTCTACTGGCCCAACGACGACGAGGTCTGCGCCGGCATCCTGAAGCGGGCGCGGGCGGCGGGCTTCACCACCCTGGTGGTCACCCTGGACACCTGGACGCTGGCCTGGCGCCCCCACGACCTGGACCTGTCCTACCTGCCGTTCATCCGGGGCGTCGGCACGGCCATCCCCTTCTCCGACCCGGCGTTCCGGGCCGGGCTGGCCACGTCCCCCGAGGAGGACCCGGTCTCCGCGGTGCTGCGCTGGGTGTCGCTGTTCACCGGCACCGACCGGTCCTGGGACCGGCTGCCGTTCCTGCGCGAGCACTGGAACGGGCCGATCGTCCTCAAGGGCGTCCAGCACCCGGACGACGCCCGGCGCGCGGTCGAGGCGGGCGTGGACGGCATCGTGGTCTCCAACCACGGCGGCCGTCAGGTGGACGGCGCCGTCGCCTCCCTGGACGTGCTGCCGGAGATCGCCGAGGCGGTGGGCGACGAGATCGAGGTGCTCTTCGACTCGGGGGTCCGCACGGGCGCGGACGTCCTCAAGGCGCTGGCGCTGGGCGCGAAGGCCGTCCTGGTCGGCCGCCCGTTCGCCTACGGTCTGGCCCACGGCGGCGAGGAGGGCGTCCGGCACGTGCTGCGCGGCCTGCTGGCCGACCTCGACCTGACGCTGGGCCTGTCGGGCCACCGCTCCCCGGCGGAGCTGACGCCCGAGTCGCTGCGGCGCGCGTGAGGCGCGGGGCCCGCCGCCGTTCCCGGGCGGGCCCCGCCCCTTCCGTCGGAGATTCCGTCGGAGATCCCGTCGGAGGGTCCGTCAGACGGCGTCCGCGAAGCGCTCCACCTTGTCGACGGGGCCGAGGACGAGGATGGCGTCCCCGTAGGCCAGGACGGTGTCGGGCCCGGCGGGCTCGAAGCCGCCCTCCACGGGCTTGACCGCGATCACGTCGACGCCGTACCGGGCGGGCATCCGGGCCTCGCCGAGGGGGACGCCGACCAACTCCCTGGGCGGGCCGACCTTCGCGATGGCGTGGTTCTCGTCCAGCTCGATGTAGTCCTGCATGTGGCCGGAGACCAGGTGGGCCACCCGCTCCCCCATGTCGTACTCGGGATAGACCACGTGGTGGGCCCCGATCCTGTCCAGGATGCGGCCGTGCTGGTGGCTGATCGCCTTGGCCCAGATGTCCCCGATCTCCAACTCGACCAGCAGCGAGGTGGTCAGGATGCTGGACTCGATGTCGGTGCCGATGGCCACCACGGCGCGGGAGAAGTCCGGCACGCCGAGCTGGCGCAGTGTCTCGATGTCGGTGGCGTCGGCGGTGACGACGTGGGTGAGCCGACCGGCCAGGCTCTGGACCACCTTGGGACGGTTGTCGACGGCGAGCACCTCGGTGCCGCGCTCGGTCAGTTCCAGCGCCAGCGCGGTGCCGAACCGGCCCAGGCCGAGCACGACGACGGGTTCGTTGCTGCGGTCAGCCAACGATGATCCTCTCCTCGGGAAGTTCGTAGCGGCGGCCGCGTTCGCGCAGCGCCAGCGCGGAGGCCAGGGTCAGCGGACCGATCCTGCCCGCGAACATCAGCACGATCAGCAGGATCCGGCCCGCCGGGGGGAGGTCGGCGGTGATCCCCGTGGACAGGCCGACCGTGGCGAAGGCCGAGATCGCCTCGAACAGGATCCGGTCCAGGCTGTGGGCGGTCAGGCCCAGCAGGACGAACGTGGACACCACCACCGCCCCCACTCCCAGGAGCGCGACGGCCAGCGCCTGCCGCTGGTTGCCCTCCGGAACCCGCCGGTGCCCGATCCGGACGCTCGGATTCCCGCGCATCTCCGCCCAGATGACGAACGCCAGCAGGCCGAACGTGGTGAGCTTGATCCCGCCCGCCGTACCGGCGCTGCCCCCGCCGATGAACATCAGGATGTCGGTGGCCAGCAGGCCCTCGGACCCCATGGCCGAGATGTCGATGCTGTTGAAGCCGGCGGTGCGCGCCACGGTGGAGGCGAAGAATCCCGCCAGCCACTTCTCCGGCTCCCCCAGCGGTCCCAGCGTCTCGGGATTGGTGTACTCGGCCGTGGTGATCACCACGGTGCCCACCACCAGCAGCGTCACGGTGAGCCCCACCGTGAGGCGGGTCAGCACCGACCAGCTCCGGGGCCTGCGCCAGAAACGGGCCAGCTCGAACACCACCGGGAAGCCCAGCCCGCCGACGATGACGGCCGCCGCGATCGGCAGGCACACCCACGGGTCGCCCACATAGGACATCAGGTTGTCGCGGTAGGGCGAGAAACCGGCGTTGTTGAACGCCGAGATCGCGTGGAAGACGCCGGCGTAGAGCGCGGTGCCCGGGGGGCGGTCGTACCGGACGAGGAACACCGCCGTGAGGACCGCCGCCACGACCGCCTCGCAGCACAGGCCGAACAGGACGATGTTGCGCACCATCCGGCGCATGTCCCCCCTGCCGGGGGCCTTGGTCTCGGTCTGCACGACCAGTTGCGCCCGCAGTCGCAGCCTGCGGGAGATCAGCACCGCGAACAGCGTGGCCAGCGTCATGATGCCCAGACCGCCGGCCTGGACGAGCGCCAGGATCACGATCTCGCCGAACGTCGACCAGTGGCTTCCGGTGTCCACCGTGACCAGGCCGGTCACGCACACCGCCGAGGTGGCGGTGAACACCGCGTCGAGCAGGTCCGTGCGCTCACCGGACTCCGCGGCCGCCGGAAGCGAGAGCAGCCCCGTACCGATCGCCACGGCGAGCGCGAACCCGCCGGCGATCACCTGCGTGGGGTGCCGGAACCGTGCCGCCGCCGGGGGCCGGAAGGCGGCCGATCCGGTCCGTTCGCCCTCCGTGCCCCTCACCGCGGCGCCGCCGCTCTTGCCCGCACGTCACCTCTCCGCATCCGTTCCCCCATCCATTCCCCGTCCGTACCGGTCCGGTCCGGCGCCTCCGCACCCGGCCCGGCCGTCCACGAGAACGTCGGGCACCGTGCCGAAGCACGGCGCCGACGACCGCCGGGCCGTTCCGCACCGTCCGAACACCACCGCATACCGCGTGCCCGAGCGGGTAAACGGGTGAACGGCCGCCGCCCGCACGCGGCGGAAAACGCCTGATCGGAGTGGGTTCATGGAGCGGATCACGCTGGGCGCCGACGACAGGGCGGCGGTTCCGGTGTCCTCGGCACGGGCCGGTGCCGCGTACGACGGAGGGCCGGAGACCATCCCGGCCGCACGGCACTTCGCCGCCGACTTCCTGACCCGGCTGCGGGACGAGCACGACGTCCCCGTCACGCCCCGGGCGATCGACACGGTCCAGCTGATCGTGAGCGAGCTGATCACCAACGTCTGCAAGTACGCCCCCGGCCCCTGCCTGATGGACCTGGAGCTGATCGGCGACTCGGTGGAGATCACCGTGTGGGACTCCGACTCGGTGCTCCCGGTCGCCCGCGCGGCCGAACCGGGACGGGTCGGCCAGCACGGGCTGGAGATCGTCCTGGCGCTGTGCGAGGGCTTCGACGTCCAGCGGGAGCCCGTCGGGAAACGGATCAAGGTGCGGGTCTCCCTGGCCGCCGGTTAGGGACGGTCCGCCCGTCCCCCTCCCCGGACCTGCCCGGCTCCTACTCCTCCTCGGCCGCGTCGGCCTCGGCCTTCGTGCGGTGCACGGTGCCGTGCGGGTGCTCGGGCGGGCCGTAGAGGGAGTAGATCTTCAACGGCTCCTCGCCGATGTTGATCACGTTGTGCCAGGAACCGGCCGGCACCAGGACGACCCAGTCGTCGCTCACCTCCCGGTCGAAGGCGAGGTCGTCCCGGGCGGGCCCCATCCGCACCCTCCCCCGGCCGGACTCCACCCGGAGGAACTGGTCCCGGTCGGGGTGCATCTCCAGACCGATCTCACCGCCCGGCTCGATGCTCATCACCGTCAGTTGCAGGTGGTGCCCGGTCCACAGCGCGGTGCGGTAGGTGTCGTTGGCCAGGGTGGCCTTCTCGATGTCCAGCACGTGCGGCTGCGGCCCGTGGCCCTGGAACTCCTCGGCACTCATGGTGGTGCTCCTTCCATCACGTACCGGCATTATCGGCACCGTCAACTCCCCGACGGGGAACGCCGCTCCGGTCCTCCCCGGCCGTCACCCCGGCCCCGGGGCGGCCAGCCGGACCACGGCGTCCAGCCCCCGCCACGCGCCGGGGGAGGCGCCGGCGGGCAGCACGTAGGCCCGCAGCCCCGCGCCGGCGGCACCGCCGTCCTTGGCCGGATGGTCGCCGACCATCAGCGTCCGGGACGGATCGGCCCCCAGCTCCCGGCAGGCGTGCCGGAACAGCAGCGGGTCCGGCTTCTCCGAGCGGTGCTCGTAGGAGTGCACCCACGAGGAGAAGAAGTGGTCCAGGCCGTGGTGGGCGAACGTGGGGCGCAGGTCCCACCCCACGTCGCTCACCACGCCCAGCGCCAGCCCGGCGTCGGCCAGGCGCGCCAGCGTGGTCCCGGTGTCCGCATAGGGCACCCAGTGCTCGGGCGACCGCAGTTGCCCGTAGAGCACCTCGGCGACCTCGGCCAGCTCCGGAACGGAGGCGTACCAGGTGGTGAAGGCGTGCCGGTGTGCCTCCGCGGACACGTCCCGCGCCCGCTGTGCCACCACCACGGCCGGATCGGACAGGCCCGCCTCGAGCCCGCTCAGCATCAGGTCCATCGCGGCCTCGTCCACCGGCCGTCCCAGCGCCGCCCGGATCCGGTCCGCGTACGTCCCGACCTGGAACAGTGTCCCCGAGAAGTCGAAGAGCACCGCGCGGACCGGGGGCGGCGGCCCGGGCCGGGTGCTCACGGCGCGGAGGGGACCTTCCGGACCGCTGACGGGGACATGATCCATCCGGCTTTCCTACCACGCCCCGGTGCGGCGGTCCAGCCCCGTGCCCTCCCGCGCCCGCCGGTGACGCCGCCGGCCGGAGCCGCCAGGATGGCGGAATGGACGACATCGCCATCCGCCCCGCCGAGCCCGGCGGACTCGACGCCGTCGCCCGGCTCCGGTGGCAGTGGGTGCTGGAGAACGGGGAGGCACCCGCCGTCGCGCGCGAGGAGTTCGTGCGCGGCTTCACGGCGTGGGCGCGGGAGAACGCGTCCTCCCACCGCTGCCTGGTCGCGGTCCGCGACGGCACCGTCGTCGGCATGGCGTGGTTGGCGGTCGTCCCGCGCGTGCCGTTCCCGGGCGCCCTCGACCGGAGGTCGGGCGACGTGCAGTGCGTGTACGTCGTGCCCGGGGAGCGGGACGCCGGGCTGGGCGGGCGGCTCGTCGACGCGGTCCTGGAGCTCGCGCGGGAGGCGGGGCTGGAACGTGTGACGGTCCACTCCAGCGACCGGGCCGCCCCGGCCTACCTCCGCCACGGGTTCGCACCGTCCCCGACGCTGCTCCACACCCACCTCGCACGACCGAAGCGCTGAGGACGGGACCGGCGGGAGGGCGGGCGCCCAGAGGAGTGAGTGGCAGACGAGCCGCGCTGTACGCCGGGAACAGTCACGGCAGCGCTATGAGCTGCGCAAACATGCGGGTGAGGCACTTCCGTGGCTACTTTGATGGCTACGTACTTCTCCTCACCGGAGGCCCGGACGGACTCGGCCGCACCCGTGGGTCAGACACCAGTAGCGTCAACGACGGAAGCCTCCAAACTTGGGAATCCACATGTGCGCACCACCTCCGGTACGAGAGGCAGCTCAGAACGTGATGAATTCGCTGTCCCTCTTCGAGGACTGCCCGAACGACCGCCTCAGCGGGCTCGCAGGCCACACTGAGGACCAAGTGAGCTTCCTGTATGCCGCACGACGCGGTCTCGCCTATAACCCCGCCTTGGCAACTGCTCCGCAAGATGCGCGAACGCCGCTATCCAAAAAGAGCTCGAGCAACGACACGTGGGCATAATAAATGGCTCTGTGCCGATCTCGGACTTCGTTCGAGATGAACTTCGGCGGTGCGATAGAAAAAGGCGCGAAAGCTCCTGGATCTCCCCGCAGGGATCAGTCACATGAGCCACGCAAACAGAAATGCAGAACGCTTTCACAGCCACGGCGATAGCTACTGAATTCGATTGAGTGATGTCGGGTCGGCTCGTCTTACAGCGGCGTGCTGGCTTCGGTAGCTCCTGGAAGGTGAGATACGCGCAGGATGGCGGGCTGACCGACGCAGAAAGAGCCGCGCGGGCGGACCCGGCTGCAGGTGTCGTCTGCTTCGAGGGTGGAGAGACGAACCGCGAGGTTGCCACAGCATTGCGGGTGAGCGAGCGGTCGGTGGAGCGGTGGCGCCGGGCCTGGCGCGAGCGAGGCAAGGGCGGAGTCCCATCGAGGGCACGTGGCGGTTACTGAAGCGGCACGGCTGGAGCTGGCAGCAGCCGGTCAGGCGGGCGATCGAGCGGGACGACGATGCCGTCGAGGTGTGGAAGACGGAGACCTGGCCGCGGTAAGAGCACTGCGGCGGAGCGCGGCGCCTGGATCGTCTTCGATGACGAAGCCGGGCAGTCGATGACTCCGCCGCGTGCCAGGACCTGGGGTCGGATCGGCCAGACACCGGTCGTACGGGTGCGGGAGCCGCGGCTCCGGACGGGTGTCGATGGCGGGCATGGCCTGCTTCAAGCCACGCCGGCGATCCCGGCTCGTCTATGCGGTCGCGAGCATCGGGGCCGCAAGAACGAGCCGAAGGGCTTCGGTCGGCGGGACTTCCGCGACCTGCTCATCCGTGCCCGCATCCAGCTCGGCGGCCCGATCATCCCCAAGGAGTCTCTTGACCAGCTCCGTCGTACTCGCCACGCCCCATGCGCCCGTGGGGTGCGGGCCGCCTCGCGCCCTACCCGACCGCCATTCGCCGACCCCACGCCACGGTCGCCATCGACCCCACGTCTCGAGCAGCCACTTCAAGGGATCGCCAGCTTGTCCACTTGGGCGTAGGCCTCGCATCACCGGGACATGCGACTGCCTCGAAGCGGCCGAGCGAGCAATGCGAGGACGCGCAGAGTGGGGCCCCCAGCATGTGCATAAATTCAGTCAAACAATGCGTCCCCTCATACGCAGGCGATCACCGAGCCATTGGGCGCGAGGCCGTCATGAGCTCCGAAGAAGACCATGTCCACGACCGCAGGACCGCCCCCGGTTGTCGTCACCTTGGCAGAGATCGCCCGTATCGCGTGGGTCGGGCGCACCGCCGTCAGCAATTGGCGGCGACGGTACGACAACTTCCCCTCTCCTGTCGGTGGCACTGACACGAGCCCGCAGTTCTCCCTTCCGCAAGTCGAGGAGTGGCTCAGGCGCGAGAACAAACTCGAGACCGCGCTGAGTCCGCTCGACCGGCTCTGGCCGGAGTACAAGTCCCTGGGCAACCGGAATACGACAGGTCTGCTGATGGCTCAGGTAGGGCTCCGGAAGAGTGGCGTCAAGGCAGGCGGACCGACGGCGGGGCCGCTCCTTGATCAGCGTCAGACCCGCCTTCTGAACGCACTCTCGAGCTGGCAGAGCAGGACGAGGAGCACAGGGCCTTTGACCTCCTCCTGGAGCGGTGGCTTCGGACGCACGCGCGGCAGATCACGACGACTCCGGTGCAGTTGGCCGGACTCATGGCCCAAGCCGCAGCCATGAGCCACCCGGCTCCTGCACGGAGCGTGCTCGATCCTGCGTGCGGAGTGGGGACGCTGCTCGTCGCAGCCGGCCGGCAGTGGGGCGCTGACCATGCGGCGGGATCGCGCTTCCTGGGCCAGGGCAGCGATGCGGTTCTTGTGGAGCTGGCCAAGGCGCGCCTGACGGTCGGCGGGTTCGCCGACCGTGACCTGTCCAACGTCTCGTTGGCAGCGGGTGACGCGTTGCGGGTCGATGCCCACCCTGGAGCGCAGGCCGATGTGGTCCTTCCAACCCGCCCTTGAACGAAGGTGACTGGGGTCATGCGGGACTCGCCATAGACCCGCGTTGGGTGTAGGGGCAGCCTCCGCGCACCGAGCCAGAACTCGCCTGGGTTCAGCATGTCGTGGCGGCTCTGGCTCCTGGAGGTGTCACGGTTCTCGTGCTGCCGCCCGCTGTGGCGGCGCACCGCGCGGGCCGCCGGATCCGGGCCGTGATCGCCCTGCCGCCCGGTGCTGCTCCGCCCTACGGTGTCGGGCTGCATCTGTGGATCCTGCGCGCGGACGGTGCCGCGGGTGGGGACGGAGCGGACCGCACGAAGCTCACATTCGTGGACACCACACACCGCTCGTCCCGTGTCCGTCGACAAGAATGGCGTCGACTGGCCCGCCGTGACAGCTCAGATCATGCAGGTCCTCAGCGGCACGAGCACGCTGGGAAGCGTCTCGGTGCCCGTGGTCGACCTGTTGGACGAACAGGTCGACCTCACGCCGGCACGGCGTGTTCCGAGGACACGGGCCGCCACCATCGTCGACCTCAGGCGCCTCTGGACGCGGTTCGACGAGCATATGAGGGAACTGCGCGATGCCGCCGACGCCCTGTCCGCGTCCGTACCCGCGGACAGCGACGAGACGGTTCCGCTCATCAGCGTCGGAGAGCTGGAACGAGCCGGGGGCTCTGGAAATCCGGACCAGGCAGGGACTGCCGGAGTCTCTGGTGCGCCGCGGGGAACGCCAGGAGGGCGAGGCGTGCGTCCTCACGGGCGCTCCGCTGTCCGGGCAGGCGCAGCTGTGGCTTCCTGCGGCGGGTGAGCAGGACGGCTCGCTCACGGTCACAGCGTCCCAGGACGTCATCGTCTCGGTGCCGACCCGGTCCTTCGACGTACGGGTGGACACGGACGCCCCGTCCGTCCTGGAACCCCGGCTCGCGGCGCTCAGAGCGAATCCCGCGGTACTCGACCCATGGTTCCTGTCCGGCTGCTTGCGTGCCCCGGCCAATGTGCACAGGGCCGGCACGCACGCGTCCACCACGTCACGCACCGACGTACGGCGTCTGCACACCCCGAGGCTCTCGCTGGAGGAGCAGCGACGGTACGGGGAGATCTACCGGAGGATCGCCGCCTTCGAACGCGAAGTGACCGATATGAAGAGCGTGGGCGGCGAGCTGAGCCGGGCGCTGCGGGACCTGCTGGCCGCTGGGCACCTTCCCCGGAACCGATCCGGCTACGGCTCGGGCAGCCGGGCGAGAAGGTCGGTCACCTCCGCTTCGTAACCGGATCCAGCCAGCTCGACAGCGACCTCGCGGCAGCGGCTCGTCAGCCGGTCGACACCCGGTATCTCGACGGGAGACAGGCTGTACACCACCGCGCGCCAGCCGCTGAACGCTCCGGCGAAGTCCCCCTCGGGCATCAGGCATTCGGCAATCCCGAGGCGGGCCTCCAGCACAAGAGGATCCGAGGGATCTCCGTTCTCGGCCACGTACTGGTACTGCTCTTTCGCCTCCCCCGTGCGACCGTCCAGTCGGGCGGCGTCAGCGCACACCAACCGCCCCTCCAGGACGAGCGGCTCGTGGGCACCCCAGTCCGATACCGCCTTGGGCAGCAGGTCGAGGAGTCCGGCGCAGCGGTCGCCAGGACCATCGGCGAGCAGTTCCGCCCGGGCCTGGGCGATCCGCCCCGCGAACTGGTTGCGCCCCAGCCACCCGCCGCGACGGCGGACCGGACGTCGCGGTGCGGTACGGGGGGTGAGCCGGGTGTCCGCCGTGCCGGCCGTCGACCCTTCCCGCAGCCGATAGCGTGCGGTCGGGTCCGGATCCAGTTCCGGGTCCGGGGCCGGGTCGCCCGGCTTCGGCAGGAAGTCACGAAGAACGTCCAGCACTTCGTCGATGGTCTCGGGGCGGTCCGCCGGGGCCTTGGCGAGGAGGTCCCAGGCCAGGTCGTCCAGTTCCTCGGGAATGCCGACGTTGATGCTCCGCAGACGCGGCGGCAGGTCCTCGAGATGCTGGGTGTCCTTGTTCCGGTCCGGCTTGTCCTCGAAGGGTTTCTCACCCGTGAGGAGTTCGAACAGCACACAGCCGAACGCGTAAAGGTCCACCGAGGCGGAGATGTCCTGCTGACCCCGCAGCTGCTCCGGGGCCATGTACCCGGCGCTGCCCGGCGTCGCACCGAGTGCGGTGTAGCGGGTCGCGTCGAGGTCGGTGAGGTAGGCGATGCCGAAGTCGAGCAGTTTCACCGCTCCGCCCGCGAAGGCGACGACCACATTGCCCGGCTTCAGGTCCCGGTGCACCACGCCGTGCGCGTGCGCGTGCCCCAGGGCTTCGGCGACCTGGACGGCGACGGCGACGGCGACGTCGAGCGGGAACGGTCGGCGCATGTCCAGGAATTCGCGCAGACTGACCCCTTCCACGTACTCCATGACGAGGTAGGGTTCCTCACCCAGGTAGCCACGGTACAGCAGGCGCGGGATGCCGGGGTGCTTCAATTCTTCGAGGATGGCACCCTCACGTTCGAACCGTTTCAGCAGCTCGACCCGGCGTCGCGCACGCTCTGCCGGAGCGAATCGGCCCTGCGTGTAAGTGTCGAGCCGCAGCACCTTGACTGCGACCAACTGCCCGGTTCCCAGATCGGTGGCCGTCCAGATGGTGCCCACGCCGCCCTGGTCGAGTGCCTCCCCGACTCGATAGCGGTCGTCGAGGACTTCCCCCGCTTCCACGCTTCACCCCCGGCTGCCCATGACACAGTGTCAGCCGCACTGTAGCGGTTCGCAGGTCACATCAAGCAAATCGCTTGACTCAGTTCACAAACATACGCTTCCCTGATGTGCGTTGACGTTCTTCTCCCACCACGCCCATGAGGGGTGCATCGTGTCGCTCCGCCTGCCTCCGCCCGGAACGAACGGAGACATCCGGCTCATCCGCACCTCGCTGCCACTCCTGCGCGAGGACCCTCAGGACTGCCCGCGCGGCAACGCCCTGCGCGCCAGGGCACTGCTCGGTCAGGTTCCGCCGCGCTCTCGGGGCAAGCCCCTCGAGGACTTCGCCCTCGGGCCGGTCATGAGGGTCCTGGACGCGATCGAGCACGACGGACAAGATGTCGACAGTGCCTTGACGCGACTTCTGAAGAATCAGAAGTACCATGCGGGACACGCGAGTTGGGCGAAATCAGCCATCCGTTCCTACCTGCTGGCGCGCACGGCGCGCGAAGCGGAGCGGCGCGCGCTCGGACGCCCGCCGACCCTGCCGGTCCGCGCCCAGTGGACGGCCATCACCCAGAGCGAGGCCCCGGACGCCCGCGGGGCGATCCGCTACGAGCGCACGGCGTGGGGACGGCGGTACACGTCCGCCGACGGGTCGGAACGCGAGCTCTGGCTGCTGTCCGTGAATTCCGTCAAGGAGGACCGGCCGCCCGCCGAGATCGCGGAGGCGGCGGCCGTGGCGGTGACGGGCATGCCCTCCCAGTCGGCCTTCCGGGACATCTTCCGCCCGGCGCCTGGCAGCACTGTCCGCCCGCAGCGCGTCCGGATCGTGGGCGTCGGCTGTGGCAGCGGCGATCACGACGTGCTGGCCGACTGGGACGCCGACGAGGTCGAGCGGCGGTTCACCGAACACGCCAAGCCCGTGCTGCGCCGGGTGGTCGACGACGACCGGCTCAACCCCGGCTCCAGCTGCACGCGCTGCGAAGGTCTGGTTGCTTGCGAACAGCCACCCCGGGCTCCCGGCGTTCTCGGCGTCCCCGGGCCACGCCGTCCTCGTGCCCGCCGCTCCGTGTCCGCGAGCGACCTGCGCGTCCATGCGCGCTGCCCGGCGCAGTTCCACCTCACCCGCGTACTGCACCTGAGGTCGGGGACCCCGGAGAGCGAGCCGGTCCGCAGGGGTCGCGCGGTCGACGAGTGGCTCAATCTCCGTCATGAGGACGGATGCTGCCGCACGGCCCCCCTCCCGGACGCCCTTCCCGGCCTCTCCTCCGCCGAACTGCCGACCGCTCTCGCCCTGCTCGCCGAACACCAGCGGGCCTGCCCTCTCGACGACCTGCCGTCCGACGAGGTCGTACGGGTGCAGCCACGCCTGACCGCGTACGACCCCGAACTGGACGTCGTTCTGATCGCCGATCCCGACCTTCTGTACACCCGGTCCGGAGGCTGGATCTGGCACGAGACGAAGACGGCTGCGAAACCCCCCTGGGAGGGGCGAGCATTGCTGGAGACGTACCCGCAGCTCGCCTTCGCGGTGCTGATGATGTCCGCCGGAGTGCCCGGTGGTGATCCGCGCCGGTCGCTGATCGAGCTGGAGGTGCTGTACCTGGACGCGGAAGGGGCCGGGAAATCGCGCTGCGAGGAGATCGATCCCGGTGATCCCGACACCCGGGCCGAAGCACGCCGCATCATCGCCAGGCTCGCCGGCCCCTGGGCGGTGGACGAGACGTATGCGCCGACGCCCGGCGGCCACTGCGGCGGCTGCGAGGTGCTCGCGCACTGCGAGGCCGGCCGCGCGCACCTGGAGGCACGGTGACCGCGCCGACCGACAACGGCATGCCGCGCCACGGCACCGACTGGTCCGCCCACCGCGGCATCCCCCTCATGCGCACGCTCGCCACCGCGCTCACGGTGCTCGACGCGGCCACCGGTCCCGAGGCCTTCTCCCTGCCCTACCCGCCCGAGGTCCAGCGTGCCCTGGACCGAACGGTGTTGGCCTGCCTGGAGCGCGGGGCCCAGCCTCCGGTGAGCCTGCCGGACCTGCTGTCGTGGTGCCGCGAGCGGCCGGTGGCGGACTGGCCGGTGGATCTGCCGACCGAGGCAGCCGGACCGGACGACCTGCTGCTCGATCCGGAGTCCTCGCGCCCCACCGAGCTGTGCTACGAGTGGGCGGAGCAGTTCTCGGACAGCGCGCTGGTTCTCTACGACCGTGAAATCATCCGTGCCGCGCTGCGGTTGTGCCGCGAGTACGGCGAGGAGGACGCGTACACCGAGTTCCGGCGGTTGCTGGTCACCCGGCCCGTCCTCACCTCCGCCGAGGAGTGGGCCGTGTCGATGGACCACGTGCTCGACCCGGTGAAAGAACTCCTGAGCCGTATCTACCGCCCCGTCCCGGACAGCTATCTGCGCGGCGACGTCTACACGACCTGCGGCCGGTGCCTCACCCTGTTGACACCGCTGCACGACGGCGGCTGGTGGTGCGAGCGGGACCGCTGCCGCCGCCGGGGCCGTCCCCCGGTGGGGCGTCGCATCCCCAAGGAGGAGGCCGGCGAACTGCTCCAGCTGGCCAGGCCGTTGCGCCAGTTCGTCACCGGCCCCGGGCAGGCGGAGGTGCATCTGGAAGGGCGGCTCACCGCGCTCGGGCTGAAGGTGCGGATGTGGCCGGCGTACGACGCGTACGACGTGCACGTCACCTTCCCTGACGGTTGGGTGTGGGCGGTGGACGTGAAGGACTGGGCCCATCCGGCGTTCCTGGGGCGAGCCGCCCGACCGGTGCCGCAGGAACCCCGGTACGACGAGGCGTTCTGGGTCGTGCCGCAGGACCGCGTCGACGACCGGCCGGGCTACATCGCCACCTACGAGCGCAACCGCCCGGCCGCCGCCCGCCGTGTTCCGTTGCTCACCGACACACAACTGCTCGCCCGCGCCGAGGACCGGCTCGCGCGCGTCGGCGGAACCACGCGTAGGGAGGAGACCGGCGATGCGTGACCGCGACAGCTGGCACCATCCGGTCAGCAGGGAGCTCGCCCGCCTGTGGGACGAGGTGCCCGACGAACTCGGCGATGTGAAGCCCGGCCTGCTGTGTCAGGCGGAGCTGGCCCTGCGGATCCTGGAGCGCATCGCGCCGCACGAGCCCGCCCGCGGTGCCTACGTCCTGTTCGGCGGCTACGGGTTCGCCGGTGCCCGTGGATACGTGACCTCCCCCGAGCACGAGGTCATGCTCATCGCGGGCCGCCATCTGCTCTGGCACCTGCGCCGCGGTCGTACCTGGGAGCGTACGCTGGAGACCTATCGGGACCTGCCGGACCGGCTGCGGGCCTACGAGGTCCTCGCGCTCGACCGGCCGGCGCGGCGGCGTGAGCCGACCGTCGCCTCGGACCGGTTCGTCGTGTACGACGCCGCCCTCGCCGTACTGCCTCCATTGGCCCGCAAGGAGCTGCCCCTGGCCCCGGCGGGGCGCGCCACCTTCGTCGACCGGCGCCGACCCGCCTCCGTGACCCTGCCCGAGGGGCTGCGTCCCGATCCGGTTCCCGGTCATGATCCGGAGGCGGGGCGGCCCGGGACGGGTGAGCCGCTCACCATCAGCCGGGCCGAACTCCTCCAAACCGCCCGCTGGATGGACTCGACGGAGCGGGAGAACGGGGTCGAGAATCCGGGCCGCTGGGAGGACCGCCTCACCGAGTTGCACATCTTCCCACGCGACGCGGACGGGCTGGGCTTCTCACACGAGGGTGATCTCCGTCTCGACGGGCTGCTGCACCTGGCCGGCATGGTCGGTGCGGGCAAGTCGACCCTGATGACGCTGCTCGCGGTCTGGGGAGCCCGCCGGACTCCAGCGCTGCGCACCACGCTCGTCGTGGGCGACGTGGCCGAACAGCTGCGCCTGACGGCTCTGTTCCGCGATCTGGGACTGACCGCCACGCCGGTACTGGGTCTGACCACGCGGGAAACCCATGTGCAGCGGCTGCACCGACGGCTCGCCTCCCGTGGCGTTCACAACCTGCTGGACCACGACGACCCGGGCTTCGACCACCTGAGCACGGTGTGCGTGGTGGACGCCCTGCGCGGCACCGAGGCGGCGCAGCCCTTGCGGTTCGCGGACGCGCCGTGCACCTCGCTCCATCCGGAGAAGAAGCGCACGCAGGACACGAACCCGGACGCCGGCGCGCTGCCCGAGCCCTACCGGCCGGGGCAGCGGCGGTCTCCGTCCGAGGACGACCGCCCGGTGGAAGTGAAGGGAACCCCGCACGGGTGCCCCCTGTGGTATGCGTGCCCGCGTCACCGCGCGGCCCGGGATCTGGTCGACTCCCTGGTCTGGGTGGCCAACCCGGCGAGCCTCGTGCAGTCGGCCGTGCCGCGCCACCTGGGTGACGAGCGGCTGCGCCACCTGGAGCTGGCCTGCCTGCGCAGCGACATCATCGTCGTGGACGAGGCCGACTCGGTGCAGATGAAGCTGGACGAGATCTTCGCCCCCTCGGCGACGCTCGTCTCTCCAGGCCCCGAGTCCTGGCTCGACCAGGTGCAGACCCACCGCATCGAGGAGCTGTCCCGGCAGGGTCGACTGCCGCTCACCGACCAGGAAATCGAACGCTGGTCCGCCTCGCTCACGGTCGTCCATGCCGCCACGGACCGCCTGTACAAGCTGCTGATCTCCGACGCGGACCTGCGCGAGTGGGCCGACATCGAGTACTTCAGCCCCTGGACGCTCCAGGAGAAGTTGCTCGCCTCCTGGTTCGCGGCCGGTACCGATTCCAGCGCTCCGGACGGCGTGTCCGATGAATCGGAGCTGTATGAGGCGTACGAGGACGACGCTCCGGAGCCCGAGTCGGCCGGACCGGAAGTGGACGCCCAACGTGCCGAACTGACCGACCGGTTCGACGACTTCCGAGACGATCCCCTGGGTGGCCGAGGGCCGTACGGCAACCTGACGGACGACCTGGTGCGCCTGACCCAAGACCTGTTGACCACGCTGTCCTCCTCCGACACGCGCGAGCGCGTCCTCGTCGTGCTGCGCCCGCTGCTCGCGGGCACCCCCGCGGCCGACCGCGCCCAGGATGAGACCTGGCTCGACCTGGCCGCCCGGCGTCTGGAGTTCATGCTGCTGCTCAGCGCCCTCAACCAGCGCCTTGACCGGCTGGTCTTCCTCTGGCCCCAGGTCGAGGCCGCCCTGCACCTGGACTCGACCGGCAACGAGCTGTCCCGCCGTCCGCCTCTCGATTACGCCCCACTGGTCCCGGAGGCCCCGATGGGCAACGTCCTCGGGTTCCAGTACCTGCCCGACGAGCGGGAACGCGATGTCGAGGGGCGGCACAGCGGCACCTTGCGCTTCTTCCGATACGCGGGCGTGGGCCGCGAGCTCCTGCTCTCCCTCCCGGAGGTGGGAGCCGACCCAGGTCGCGGGCGCAGGGGGCCGCACGTCGTGCTCATGTCCGGTACCAGCTGGGCGGGAACCTCGACACGCGCGCACGTGGTCGTCCCGGTGGGAGCCGTACTCACCCCCTCACCACGGTTTCTCAAGGCCGTGAGCGAGTCGGAATTCAGCACGCACTTCCTGTACGACGACGAGGGTCGCCCCCTGAGCCTGTCGGGTACCGAGCCGAAGGCCCGGCCCGCCGCCTGCCGGGCGATGGTCAGCCGGCTCGGCTCTCCCGGCCGGGGCGGCGCCCCGAGCCCGTTGGAGCAAGAACTGGCCAGGGTCGCCGACAGCCGCCGACGCCGGGCGATCCTCCTCGTCGGCAGCTACAAGGAGGCGCACACCGCGGCGGAGGTCCTACACGGGATGGAGCGCTGGCACGGCCGCGTCCGTGTGCTGACGGCCGACGACGCCGACCTGGACCAGGCCGTACGCGGCTCGGCACCGCCCAGGTCGGAGCCGGACCGGGTCACGGCGCTGCGCCGGGGCGATCTCGCCACGTTCGCCCAGGACCCCACGGCGGAGATCCTCGTGGCCCCGCTGATGGCGGTGGAGCGTGGGCACAACATCCTCAACGCCCAGCGCAACGCGGCTTTCGGCACGGCGCTGTTCCTGGCCCGGCCGCATCCGCGCCCGGACGACCTCGCCCTGGCCGTGTTCGCGATCAACGACTGGGCGGCCCGGTTCACCCGCGACGAACCCGGGCTCCCACAGGGCACGTTCAGCAAGCTGGTCATGGCCGCGACGGACCTGGACGCGGCCGGGCTGGCCTTCCGCCACGTGGCACGCGCCGAGTGGCGCCGGCTGCTGTCCCGCCGCTACATCTACTCCCGCCTGTCCGACCAGGAGAAGAGGTCCTTCACGTGGGACCAGCTGGTGACGATCTGGCAGGTCATCGGCCGTCTGGTGCGAGGTGGGGTGCCCGCCCGCGTGGTCTTCGTGGACGCCCGGTTCGCGCCGCGTACGGCAAAGTTGCTGTCCCCCGGCTCTGCGGCGGCGCCGCTTCCCCAGGGGGACGGTCTGCTGACCGGTCTGCGCGACGTGCTCGCCCCCTACTTCGCGGAGGGCGCACCGCCGCCCGACTGCCCCGATCCAGCGGACCCCGCGGTCGCCCGGCTGCTGTATGCACCGCTGTACAAGGCGCTGCGCGAGATCGAACACCGCACCTGCTGACCCGCATCCGAGAGGACCCTTGATGGCCCGCCCCTACGACTCCATCCGCACCGCCGCCGCACGTCCCGTCTCCCCGGACGCCTCGGTGGTCGAACGGTACCGCGCACTGCCCTTTCCCGAGGAGTGGACCGGGGCGCTGCTGGCCCTGTGCAACGCGGGCCGTGACAAGCCGCTGGAGACGGTGCCCACGTTCCGTATGGACCAGGTCGTGCAGGCGCTCGCCCCTGATGTCCTGGTGCGGCCCCGCCCCAACCGCCACCGCGGAGAGGGCCGGGACTTCTGGCTGTACGCCCCCGAGGACGTGCCCGATCCGCTGCCCGACGCGGCACTCAAGGGGCTCCTCGGTGCCTGGCTGAAGGACCTGCGGCCGGAGCCCGAGTTCCGTTCGCTGCTGTCCGAGACCCGCTCGGCGCTGTTGGGAAACCCTCCCCGGTGGCAGGAGGGCGTACCCGTGGAACTGCTGCGGCACGAGCGGCCCACCGACGGTGGCACGGCCGCCCCGGAGCCGCGCCAGTTCCAGTTGGCCACCGACTGGCTGGCCCGGCGGATCCTCGCACTGGAACCCTATGACTTCGCGGGCGGGCGGCTTCGCTTCCGGGCGATGCCGCGCGGCCCGATGGACCGGGGCGCCGAGCTCGTCTCGCAAGCCCTGGAGTTCGAGGGGAGCCGGGGTTCCGAGTGGTACTCCGTCGTCCTGAACGTCACGCTGCAGACGGTGCCCTTCGACCCGCTGCCCCGCTTCCACGTGCACAGCCACATCCGCCGGTACGCGACCCGGGTGAGCGCCAGGACGGGACGGCTGTACCTGCCGTTCGGCCGCCGCACCACGGTACTGCTGCGCCCGCGGGTGCCGTGGCTGCCCGGAGCGCCGGCGAGCGACCGGTTCGCGGTGGCGCGGCTCGCTTGGAGCCGGGGCGGGTACGACTGGGTCGGGGGCGGGCCCGCCGGAATGCTCCGGAGCATGTCCCTCACGGAGTCGTTCCCGGACGCCGACGCCATCCTCACCGATCCGGCCGGCTGGCTGACCGACGACATGCGTGCGGCTGTCCTCTACAGCACGGCCATGGGGTCGCACGAGGTCGGAGCCGGTCTGATGACGGACCAGCGATCGAAGATCGTGGAGTGGGCCCTGCAGGCCCTTCCCGAGCAGTTGGAGCCGGTGCCCGCGCTGGTCCGCACCCGCCTGTCGGGCAGCACGCCCGGCAACCCCCGCCAGGAGCCTTCCAAGAAGCCGGCGAAGGCCGAGGAGGAGCGCAGGCGCGCGGAGGCCCGGCGGCGCGGCACGGCATTCGCGCTGCACCACCTGGCCCAGGATCTCTCTGCGGGTGAACTTCCCACCCTTGATGCGTGGTTGTTCTGGCAGACCTCCTTGATGCGGGACACCGCGATCAGCGCGCTCGTCACACACCTGGATCTGAAGGGCGACGGCGGTGCGCCGGCGGCCGAGGAGGCCTACGACGGCACGGTGGTCCTGGAGTGGGAGTCCCCCGAACTCACCGTGCGCCTGCGCTGCCGCAGGCTCTCCCGTTCCCTCGGCCAGGACCTCGCCCTGCCGGAGGGGTCCCGGCACTCGCGGGCCGCGGTCACCGCCGCGATCCGCGACCGCCGCCGGGAGATGGCGGCCTTCCTCACCGAGGAGGGCGTCTCCTCGCCAGCGCCCACGCTCGCCCTGGTGGAGATCGATCGGGCCCAGGACTTCTCCTCCCCCGACCACGACGCGAAGTTCGCGATGCGGCTGGGCTGCGCGGACGCCGGCGTGCTCACCCAGTTCATGGCCGTGCCGAAGAAGACCAGGGGCTACAACAGCGAGAAGAACAAGGAATTCCGCGCGGCGAAGGCCTGGGACGACGGACTGCGGCAGCTGGGTGTGCGGGTCCACCCCGAGCACAGCCTCGGCGAGCGTCTGCCCGTCGGCATGCGGTACGCGGCAGTGTGGATGGTGCGCAAGAACCGGCGCAGCCGCACCCGGTGGGCGGGGCATGTGCCCGTTGCCGTGCTGGTCACGCCGGATCCGTCCGGTGAGGGGCTGGCTCGGGTGGAGGGCTGGGACGACGAGGCGCGTGCCTGGGTGCCGTACCCGGTGATGCTGCTGAAGCTCACCAGGCAGTGCGAGGTGCCGAAGGACGCCGTTCCCGCACCGCGCGACGGCGAGGCCCCGGTGGCCCGGTCGTCCTGGTGGGCTGACATGGCCGAGCAGCGGCGGGCGACCGAGGAGTGGCTCCAGCGAGTGCGCCGCACGCTGCGCGACACGCCGACCGTGCTGCTGGCCCACGGACAGAACATGCGCTCGCACTGGACGTGGCTCCAGGACGGCACCGTGGTGGCGGACAAGTTCCGCGACGGCCACGCCCCCTCGCGCCGCCTGGACCCGGACCTGCGGCTGGTACGGGTACGTACGGCACGCAACCGGGAGACCGCCCAGTGGTGGGGCGTGAACCCGGACGGCCCCAACGGTCTGGCCGCCCACCTGTGGACGGACCCGACCGCGGACCCCGACAAGGCCCGCGTCTTCTGGTCCACGACACCCAAGGCCCGCACCTTCAAGCTGTCGGTTGCCGCCGACAAGCTGGCGCCCCGCGTCAACACCAAGGGCAGGGTGACGATCGACACGGACAAGGCCGCCTGGAACCCCGGGTTGGTGGAGATCGCCGTTCTGGGGTGCCACCCCGGCGACGGCGATGTCCCGGAAGCGCTCGCGCTCGCCGTGCATCAGCTCCGGCAGGCCCCCGACCTGCCGGACGCCTTGAGCCTGCCGCTGCCCCTGCACCTCGCGGGGCTCGCGCAGGAGTACGTACTGCCGACCCAGAGCGAGGACGGCGGGGACGGGGGCGACGCCGTCGACTCCGCCTCCGACGCCGATCCGGACACGGGGGCGGCTCCGGGCGTCGAAACGGCTCCCGAGCCGGAGGAGACGGACTGGGAGCAGCTCGCTTTGGCGATCCCGGCGCAGTACGCGTCCGTGGAGAAGGTGCGGGAGACCGAGCCGCGCTGATGCCCGCTACCGCGCCCCGTCCGCCTCCCTGGCCCACTGGCGGACGGGCCGCGCGTCCGGTGCCATGGGGAATCGGAACGGTCGGCACGGATCCGCCTCGGCCCAGGGCACCAGAGCCCGCTCCGGGTTTCCGGGCGTGGGGAGGTGAGCGGCGAGACGCCGATACACCTCACCCGCGTGCGCGGGGCGGTCGCCCGGTTTCTTGGCGAGGAGTTCCAGGACCAGGCTCTCGACGTCCTCCGGGATGTCGGGCCGCAGTGTCCGCAGCGGTTCGGGGGCGGCCTCGGTGTGCAGGCTCGGCACCATCAGCGGTGACTCGTGCTCGAAAACCGGGCGGCCGGTCAGCATTTCGTGGATCAGGCAGCCGAGGGCGTAGAGGTCCGTGCGCCGGTCCACGGGCTCGCCCAGTACCTGTTCCGGCGCCATGTACTGGAAGCTGCCGAGCCGCTCGCCGGTAGTGGTGAGCTTCTTGGTGTCCCCGTCGAGGATGGCCGCGACACCGAAGTCGAGCACCTTGACCACGCCGTCGGTACGGATGCGCACGTTGCCCGGCTTGAGGTCCCGGTGGACGACGCTCCGGGCGTGGGCGGCGGCCAGCACCGAGCAGATCTGCACACCGACGGCGGCGGTCTCCTCCAGGGTGAGCGTCTCGCGTTCCGCGATGTAATCGCCCAGGTCGAGGCCCTGGACGTACTGCATGACCAGGTAGTGGGTGCCCGTTTCGACACCCAGGTCGTACACCGCCGCGAGTCCCGTGTGGTCGAGCCGCGCGACCGCCTTCGCCTCGCGCTCGAACCGCCCGGCGTCATGAGCGATCTGGTCCGGGGTCAGCCCGCTCGTCGGCGTCATCGTCTTGACGGCGACCGGCCGGCCCAGGTGTTCGTCGTCCGCCATCCACACCTGCCCCATGCCTCCGCGGCCGATGGGACTTTTGATGCGATAGCGCTTGGCGATGAGCGTTCCGATGTCCATAGGCGACTGAGTGTGCCACTGTCATGCACGGTCAGGAATCACACCCCTGCGGTTTCGTACGCGCCCGGAAAACGGAATTTCTGTTGACTGAGTTCACGAACGATGCTCTCATGGGAGCCCGGAGACACCGGTCCGTCACGAGCACCGGAGCAGCTACGGTGAGCGGTGCGGGTCGGCGCGGGAACGAGTGAGGGTTTTGTGGACGTCTTCAAGGTGCACGAGCAGCTGATCGCCGACTACCAGGACTTCACCACGGGATCCGTCGTCGTGAAGAACGCGCGGATCGAGGAGACCGTCCGCGAGGCGCTCGTGCAGGGCAACCAGTGGCCCGACCCCTGGCTCTCCCTGAATCCCAGCTTCGCTCCCGGCGGCACCGTCAGCCAGCTGGTGGCCGAGGGGCTGCTGCACCCGGAGTGCGAGCGGATCTTCCGCGTGGGCAAGGAGAAGAACGGCCCGCCGGAGCAGGGGCGCCCCATCGTCTTCCACCGGCATCAGCGCGACGCGATCGAGGTGGCCCGGGCTGGCGGAAGCTATGTCCTGACCACAGGCACCGGCTCCGGCAAGAGCCTCGGCTACATCGTGCCGATCGTGGACCGTGTGCTGCGCGCCAAGCAGGAGGGGGCGGCCTCCGGCGTCCAGGCGATCATCGTCTACCCCATGAACGCCCTGGCCAACAGCCAGAAGTACGAGCTGGAGAAGTTCCTGCAGCACGGCTACGGCGAGGGCCGGGAGCCCGTCACCTTCGCGCGGTACACCGGTCAGGAGAGAGAGGACGAGCGGGAGAAGATCCTCGAGAGCCTTCCGGACATCCTGCTCACCAACTACGTGATGCTGGAGCTGATGCTCACCAGGCCCCGGGAGCGCAAGGCCCTCATGCGCGCCGCCCAGGGGCTGCGATTCCTGGTCCTCGACGAACTGCACACCTACCGCGGCCGCCAGGGCGCCGATGTCGCCCTGCTCGTCCGCCGGGTCCGCGACGCCTGTGCCGCGCCGGATCTGCAGGTGGTGGGCACCTCGGCGACCATGTCGACCCAGGGCACCCTCGAGGACCGGCGGCGGGCCGTGGCCGACGTGGCGACGACCCTCTTCGCCACCCCGGTCACCCCGGAGCGCGTCGTGGGCGAGACGCTGGTGCGCGCCACCCGCGACCAGGATCCGGCGGACGCCGAACTGGCCGAGCGCATACGGACGCGCGCGCCCTCGACCCACTACCACGTCCTCGCCGCCGACCCGCTCGCCTCCTGGATCGAGACCGAGTTCGGTCTGCGCACGCTCACCGACGGCCCGGACAAGGGCACTCTGGTGCGGGCCGAGCCGACGACGGTGCAGAAGGCGGCCCGCAAGCTGGCAGGGCGCACCGGAGAGTCCTACGAGGACTGCGTGGCCGCCATCCGTGACACGCTGCACGCCGGTTCGAAGGCCCGGGATCCGGAGACCGGCCGTCCGCTGTTCGCCTTCCGGCTCCATCAGTTCCTGTCCAAGGGGGACTCGGTGTACGTCTCCCTGGAGGACGAGCAGACCCGGTACATCACCCGCACCTACCAGGTGCGGGTGCCCGGCGCCAAGGACAAGATCCTGCTGCCGCTGTCCTTCTGCCGTGAGTGCGGTCAGGAGTACCTGACCGTGGCGCGTGAGGAGCGTCCGGACGGCTCGTACCGCTTCCGGCCGCGCACCGAGGACGACGAGGACAACGGCTACCTGTACGTCAGCGCCGACAACCCCTGGCCGGACGAGACCGGCAAGGCGATCGACGAGCAGCGCTTCCCCGACAGCTGGCTGAAGACGGACGAGGACCGGGGCGTCCAGGTGCTCGTCGACAGCCGCCGCAAGCGCGTGCCGCAGCCGGTGTGGGCAAGGCCCGACGGCTCGGTCGTCGACCGGGACCAGGGGCTGTACGCGGCGTACATCCCCATGCCCTTCATGTTCTGCCTCAACTGCGGGGTCAGCTACGAATCCGCGCGCGGCAAGGACTTCAGCAAGCTGATGACGATGGACCAGGAGGGCCGCTCCACGGCCACCTCCGTCATCAGCTCCAGCATCGTGCGGCACCTCAAGCAACTGCCGCCGAGCGAGCTGGACGAGGACGCCCGCAAGCTGCTCACCTTCGTCGACAACCGCCAAGACGCCAGCCTCCAGGCGGGCCACTTCAACGACTTCGTCCTGGTGACCCAGTTGCGCGGGGCCCTCTACCAGGCCATGACGGAGGCCGGTGAGGAGGGCCTGCTGCACGAGGACCTGGCACCGGCAGTGGTCGACAAGCTGGGTCTGAAACCGCGGGACTACTCCGCCAACCCCAAGGAGGGGTCCCTGCAGGCCCGGCGCACCCGAGGGGCCCTGGCCAAGGTGGTCGAGTACCGGCTGTACCTGGACCTGGAGCGCGGCTGGCGGGTCACCATGCCCAACCTGGAGCAGACCGGTCTGCTGCGGCTGGAGTACGCGGACCTGGAGGAGATCGCCGCGGAGGAGGACCGCTGGGCGAAGGCGTCCGGGCCGCTGCGCACCGCGGATCCGGCCACGCGCGCGGAGCTGTCCCGCATCCTGCTGGACGAGCTGCGGCGCGTGCGCGCCGTGGACTTCCCGTACTTCGAGCAGTCCGGCTTCGACGAGTTGCGCAGGGTGTCGTATCTGCTGAACGACGCGTGGGGGCTCGCCGAGACCGAGCGCACCCCGCCTCCGCCGGGCACGGCCTACGTGCGCCCGGGCCGCCCGAACCGGTCCCGCAGCGAGATGAACATCACCGCCCGGGGTGCCTTCGGCAAGTTCCTGCGCCGCCCCGGTCGGTTCCCGGCGCTGGGCCGGGCCCTGACCCTGGACGAGGCGCAGCAGGTGATCGCCGACCTGGTCGAGGTGCTGGAGGAGGGCGGCCTGCTCACCGAGGTGCCCGCGGGACGCGGGGAGTCGCCCGGGTACCGCATCAACCACACGGCGGTGGTGTGGACGGCCCGGGACGACGAGTTCGGTGCGGTGGACCGGCTGCGCCGGACGTACGGCAAGGGCCGGGGGCCCCGCGTGAACCCGTTCTTCAAGAACCTCTACAAGAACGTCGCCGGCACGCTCGCCGGGCTGCTCGCCCGTGAGCACACCGCGCAGGTTCCGGCGCCGGTCCGCGAGACCCGTGAAGCGGACTTCCGCGCCGGCACCCCGCTGCCCCTGCTCTACTGCTCCCCCACCATGGAGCTGGGGGTGGACATCGCGAGCCTGAACGCGGTCGCGATGCGCAACGTCCCGCCCACGCCGGCCAACTACGCCCAGCGCAGCGGCCGCGCCGGCCGGCAGGGCCAGCCGGCGCTGGTCACGACGTACTGCGCCACCGGCAACAGCCACGACCAGTACTACTTCCGCCTGTCCCATCTGATGGTGGCCGGCGAGGTGGCCCCGCCCCGTCTGGACCTCGCCAACGAGGACCTGGTGCGCTCGCACGTGCACGCCATTTGGCTCGCGGAGACGGGCCTGGAACTGGGCCGGCGCATCCCGCACATCCTGGACGCCGACGGCGAGGAACCGTCGCTGCGGCTCTTCCCGCACGTCGTCGAGCAGATCCGCGACCCCGCCGCACAGCGGCGGGCGCTGAAGCGGGCCACCGCGGTGCTGCAGGAGTCACTGGACCGGCTGAGCGCCACCTCCTGGTGGGACGAGCAGTGGCTTCAGCGCACGGTGGAGAGGGCGCCGGGCGGCTTCGACAACGCGCTGGGCCGCTGGCGGGAGCTGTTCCGCAAGGCGCTGCGGGAGCGGGAGGTCCAGCACCGGCGCATCCTCGACAACACCCTGGGCAAGGAGGCCTCGGCGCAGGCCGAGCGCCGCCGGCACCAGGCGGAGACGCAGCTGAAGCTGCTGAAGAACGAGGACACCTCGGGCAGCACCCTGCTGTCGGACTTCACGCCGTACCGGTATCTGGCCTCCGAGGGTTTCCTGCCCGGGTACTCCTTCCCCCGCCTGCCGCTGGCCGCGTTCATCCCCGGCACCGGGCGGGCCACGCGCGGCGGCCGGGACGGCGACTACCTGCAGCGCTCGCGCTTCATCGCGATCCGCGAGTTCGGCCCCGGCGCCTTCATCTACCACGAGGGCAGCCGCTTCCAGGTCGACCGCATCCAGCTGCCCACCAGCGCCTCGGGCGATCTGCAGACCGAGGAGGCCAAGGTCTGCGAGCACTGCGGCTACCTGCACACCGGCGAGACCCTGGAGAGCACCTGCGACTTCTGCGGCCAGGAGCTGTCCGAGGCCCGCTACAACCTGCTCCAGCTCCGCACGGTCTTCACCAAGCGCCGGGACCGGATCTCCTCGGACGAGGAGGAGCGGCAGCGCACCGGCTACTGGGTCGAGGTGTCGTACAAGTTCAACAAGCACGGCACGCGGGACGGCTCGCTCAACTCGACGGCGGTCGACGCGGACGGCGCGGCACTCGCCGAGCTGACCTACGGCGACAGCGCCACCGTCCGCCTCACCAACCTCGGTTACCGGCGCAGCAAGCAGCGCTCCGGCTTCTGGCTGGACCCGGTCGAGGGCAAGTGGCTGGACGCCAAGAAGGGCCAGGACAAGCCGGGCAAGGAGACCACCGAGGAGCAGGACGGGCTGGAGAGCGCGGAGAAGGCGGACCGCAAGGTGCCGGTGATCCCGTACGTGCAGGACACCCGTAACATCCTGGTCCTCCGGCTCGCCGAGAAGGTGGCTCCCGAGGTGGCGGTGACGCTGCAGTACGCCCTGGAGCGCGGCATCGAGGCGGAGTTCCAGCTGGAGGACGGCGAGCTGGACACCGAGCAGCTGCCCCCGCTGGACGGTCCGCGGGACCGCATCCTGTTCATCGAGAGCGCCGAGGGCGGGGCGGGCGTGCTGCGCCGCCTGCAGGCCGAGCCGGACGCGCTGCGCCGGGCCGCGGCCCGGGCCCTGGAGATCGCCCACTTTCGGCCCGACGGCGCCGACACCGGCGGCCGGGAGGGCGGCCCGCGCTGCGAGATGGGCTGCTACGACTGCCTGCTGTCCTTCGGCAACCAGCGCTGGCACCAGGTCATCGACCGCAAGCTGGTGAAGGACCTGCTGCTGCGCTTCGCCGGTGCGAAGGTCGCCGACGCGGGCCCGGGTGTCTCCCGCGACGAGCACGCCCAGGCCCTCACCGACGCCGCCGACAGCTCGCTGGAGCGGCGGTTCATCGCCTTCCTGTCCCGGAAGGGCCTGAAGCTGCCCGACAAGCAGCAGGTCTTCGTGCCCAGCGCGCTGTCCCGCCCGGACTTCGTGTACGAGACGAAGACGGGCCCGGTGGCAGTGTTCATCGACGGGCCGCACCACGACGGCGACGTACAGGCCCAGCGGGACGAGGACGCGCAGGAGCGGCTGTACGACGACGGCTGGGACGTCATCCGCTTCCGTCACGACGACGACTGGTCGGAGGTCGTGGGCCGCTACCGTTCGGTGTTCGGCACCGACGCCTCCTGACCTGCTCAGTCTCACACCACGCACGCTTCTTCCGAAAGGTCCACCGATGACGTCGCCCACCACCGCCGCGCCCGCCCGGGACGGCGAGACGCGGTTCGCGGTCGGCTCGCTGGTGCGGGCCCGCGGCCGGGAATGGGTCGTACTGCCCGAGTCGAAGCCCGAGTTGCTCGTCCTGCGCCCGCTGGGCGGCACGGACGACGACATCGCCGGGGTGCTGCCGGCCCTGGAGACGGTGGAGCACGCCAGCTTCGCCCCGCCGAGCCCCG
Organism: Streptomyces macrosporus; assembly: GCF_039533145.1. NCBI lineage: Bacteria > Bacillati > Actinomycetota > Actinomycetes > Kitasatosporales > Streptomycetaceae > Streptomyces > Streptomyces macrosporus. The sequence goes on along the minus strand of NZ_BAAASZ010000020.1, from coordinate 386,978 downwards.
CCGACCTCGGTGACCAGGCGGCGGCCGGGCTGCTGCGCAGCGCCCTGCGGATCGGTTTCCGCTCCAGCGCGGGCCCGTTCCGCTGCCTGGCCGGCATCTCCGTGGAGCCCCGCCCGTACCAGCTGGTACCGCTGCTGATGGCGCTGCGGCAGGAGACCGTGCGGCTGCTGATCGCCGACGACGTCGGTATCGGCAAGACGGTGGAGTCGGGCCTGATCGCGGCCGAGCTGCTGGCCCAGGGCGACGCCCGCGGGCTGGTCGTGCTGTGCAGCCCGGCACTCGCGGAGCAGTGGCGGGCGGAGCTGCGGGGCAAGTTCGGCATCGACGCCGAGCTGGTGCTGGCCTCCACGATCGGACGCCTGGAGCGCAGCCGCCTGTACGGGCAGTCGGTGTTCCGCCCGGACCGCAACTACGTCGTCTCCACCGACTTCATCAAGTCGCCCCGGCACCGGGACGACTTCATCAAGAACTGCCCCGACCTGGTGATCGTCGACGAGGCGCACACTTGCGTCGCGGACTCCTCCCCGGGCGGCGGCCGCCAGCAGCGCCAGCAGCGTTACGCCCTGCTGCGTGCCCTCGCCGACGACCCCGCACGCCACCTGGTGCTGGTGACGGCGACCCCGCACAGCGGCAAGGAGGAGCCCTTCCGCAACCTGCTGGGCCTGCTGGACAAGAAGCTGGAGTCGATCAGCCTCGACCACGAGGCGGGCCGCGCCCTGCTCGCCCGGCACTTCGTGCAGCGCCGGCGTGCCGACATCCGCGACGACTTCCGCGACGACGCCAACTTCCCGAGCGACCGGCTCTCCCGCGAGGTCTCCTACACGCTGCACCCGGAGTACCGGAACCTCCTTGGGGAGGTGCTCGGCTACGCCCGCGAGACGGTGCGCGGCGCGGACGGCGCCCTCCAGCAGCGCATCCGCTGGTGGTCGGCGCTCGCCCTGCTGCGCGCACTCGGCTCCTCCCCCGCCGCCGTGCGCAAGACGCTGCGCACCCGGGCCGGGGTGCAGGACGCCGACTCGGTGACCGAGGCAGACGCCATCGGCAGCCGCACCGTCACCGACCCCGCCGACGACGAGTCGGCCGAGTCCGCCGACGCCGTCCCCGGCACCCTGCTGGTCCCCGGCGACACCGACCCGGACGCCCAGTCCCTGGACGAGGAGGACCGCGCCCGCCTGCTGGCCATGGCCGAGGCCGCCGAGGCGCTCGCCGGCCCGGCGAAGGACCGCAAGCTCAAGCAGCTCATCGCCACGGTGCGGGAGCTGCTGGAGGAGGGCTACAACCCCATCGTCTTCTGCCGTTTCATCTCCACCGCCGAGTACGTCAAGGATCACCTGGACGCCGCCCTCAACAAGGGCGGCAAGGGAAAGAAGGGCAGCGGGAAGAAGGCGTACGCCGTCGAGGCGGTCACCGGTGAGCTCTCCCCCGACCAGCGGGTGGCCCGTATCGCGGCGCTGACCGAGGAGGGCGAGGACGGCGAGGCGCCCCCGGAGCGCCGGGTGCTGGTGGCCACCGACTGCCTCTCCGAGGGCGTGAACCTCCAGGAGAGCTTCGACGCCGTCATCCACTACGACCTCGCCTGGAACCCGACCCGGCACGAACAGCGGGAGGGCCGCGTCGACCGCTTCGGGCAGCGCCGGGACGTCGTCAAGGCGGTCACGCTGTACGGCGCGGACAACGCGATCGACGGCATCGTCCTGGACGTGCTGCTGCGCAAGCACGCCCGCATCCGCAAGGCGACCGGCATCTCCGTGCCCGTGCCGGACTCGTCCGAGAACGTGATGCAGGCCGTCCTGGAGGGGCTCATCCTGCGCGGCGAGCGGGCCGAGTTCGAGCAGGAGGGCCTGTTCGCGGTGGAGTCGGTCGCCGGGAAGCAGGCGGCGGACCTGCACGAGGCCTGGCAGAGCGCCGCCGAGCGGGAGAAGGCCTCCCGCTCCCGGTACGCGCAGCACGCAGTGAAGAAGGACGAGGTGGCCAGGGAGGTCGCCGAGGTGCGGGCGTCGCTCGGCACGGGCGAGGAGGTACGCCGCTTCACCCGTCACGCTCTGACCGCGCTGCGCGGCGTCGCCGGCCCGCTGCGCGGCGAACCGGACGGCTTCACCCTGCACACCGAGGCCCTGCCCGCGGCGCTCCGCGACGCCTTCGACACGCTGCTCGGCCCGCGCCATCCCCGGCCGGTGGCGTTCCATGACGCGCCGACCGCCCCGCGCGGTGAGGTGGCGCTCACCCGCACCGACCCGGTCGTGGCGGCCGTCGCCCGTTTCGTCCTCGACGCGGCGCTCGACGACCGGATGCCGCAGTGGCAGCGCCCGGCCCGCCGCTGCGGGGTGGTCCGTACGACGGCGGTGACCAAGCGCACCACGCTCCTCCTGGTCCGCTACCGCTTCCAGCTCACGCTGCCCGGCCGCGACGGCAAGAACCATCAGCAACTGGCCGAGGACGCCCGCCTGCTGGCCTTCCGCGGCGGCGCGGCGAACCCCGAGTGGCTGCCCGAGGAGGAGGCGTTCGCGCTGCTGGACGCCCGTGCGACGCAGAACACCGAGCGCCAGTTCGCCCAGGACCACATCACGAAGATCCTGTCCTCCCTGGACTCCCTCATGCCCACGCTGGAGCAGCACGGCGAGGAGCTGGCGGCCCGCCTGCTGGAGTCGCACCGTCGGGTGCGCGGCGCCTTCCGGGACGTGCGCGGCGCCTCCGGCCCGGCCCGCCGCGGCCTGCGCGTCGCCGTCCAGGGTCGCCCGGACGTGCTCGGCGTGTACCACTACCTGCCGGTCCCCGTCCTCACCGGCACCACCACGAACGGGGAAGCCCGCTGATGAGCCTCGCGAAGACCATCGTCACCGACTCCGTCCTCACCGTCGGCGGCCTGCTGCCGCCGGACATGCTGATGCGCATCCGCGACGGCAAGGACGTGCCGGGAGCCCAGCCCGCCGACTACGGCCTGTTCGCGGTCAACGACACCGTCCGGGACGCCGCCGAGCGCTCCTGGTCGTACCTCAAGGGCGTGTGGGCGGCCTTCCAGGACCAGCTCGCCAAGGACGGCGCCGACAGGAACGACGGCATCCCGGCCGTGGGCGTGACCGTCGAGCGCTGGCTGCTGCCGCTGTTCGAGCAGTTCGGCTACGGCCGTCTGCCGGACGCGCCCGCCGAGGGCCTGCCGTCGGCGGACGGCGAGAAGCGGTTCGCGGTCAGCCACGTGTGGCAGGGCGCGCCGGTGCACCTGACCGGCTGGAACGTCGACCTGGACCGCAGGAACGCGACGCTGCCGGGCCCGGCCCCGCAGTCGCTGCTCCAGGAGTACCTCAACCGCAGCGGCGACCAGGCCCTGTGGGGCGTGCTCGCCAACGGCCGACTGCTGCGCCTGTTGCGCGACTCCACCTCCCTGGTCGGCTCGGCGTACGTCGAGTTCGACGTCGAGGGCATCTTCGAGGGCGACCGCTTCGCCGACTTCCTGCTCCTGTGGCGCCTGGCCCACCGCTCCCGCCTGGAACCCCGCGGCGACAGCGGCCCGGCCGGCTGCTGGCTGGAGAAGTGGCGCACGGAGGCCGTCGCGAGCGGCACCCGCGCCCTCGACCAGCTGCGCAAGGGCGTGGAGAAGGCCCTGGTCACCCTGGGCACCGGATTCATCTCCCACCCGGACAACGGCGGGCTCCGCGAGAAGCTCCACGCGTCCGAGGTCACGGTCCGGGAGGTGCACCCGGCGCTGCTGAACCTGGTGTACCGGCTGCTGTTCCTGTTCGTGGCGGAGGACCGCGACCTGCTGATCCCGCCGGACGCGCCGGCCGAGGCCCGCGAGCGCTACGAGAAGTACTTCTCCACGGCCCGCCTGCGCCGCACGGCCACCCGCCGCACGGGCAGCCCGCACGGCGACCAGTGGCACGCCCTGCGCCTGGTCCTGGACGGCCTCGGCAAGGAGGGCGGCCTGCCGGAGCTCGGCCTGCCGGGCCTGGGCGGCCTGTTCGAGCGCACGGAGAAGGACGCGGTGCTCGACGGCCTGGAGCTGTCCAACGAGGCCCTGTTCACGGCGGTGAAGGCCCTGTCCGTCGTGGTCGACCCCAAGCTGAACCGCCCGCGCCGCGTGGACTACCGCCACCTCGGCGCCGAGGAACTGGGCTCCATCTACGAGTCCCTGCTGGAGCTGGTGCCGCGCTTCAACCCCGCGGCGAACAGCTTCGAGCTGCGCACGCTCGCCGGCAACGAACGCAAGACGACCGGCTCGTACTACACGCCCTCCTCGCTGATCGACTGCCTGCTCGACTCCGCCCTGGACCCGGTGATAGACGACGCGGTCAAGTCGGGGACGACCCGCGAGGAGCAGGAGGCGGCGCTGCTGCGCCTGACGGTGTGCGACCCGGCGTGCGGCTCCGGCCACTTCCTGGTCGCGGCGGCCCGCCGCATCGCCAAGCGCCTGGCGGCGGTCCGTACGGACTCCCCGGAGCCGAGCGCGGAGGCGACGAGGACTGCGCTTCGGGATGTGATCAGCCGCTGTATCTACGGCGTGGACCTCAACCCCATGGCCGTGGAACTGGCCAAGGTGTCCCTGTGGATCGAGTCCCTGGAGCCCGGCAAGCCGCTCAGCTTCCTCGACGCGCACCTCAGGCACGGCAACGGCCTGGTCGGCACGACACCGAAGCTGCTGGCGGAGGGCCTGCCCGACGAGGCATTCAAGCCGATCGAGGGCGACGACAAGACGTGGGTGACGGCGCTGCGCAAGCGCAACGCCGCGGAGCGGGCGGCGTGGCAGGCCCGGTTGTCGGGCGTCCACCAGGGCGAGCTGTTCACGTCGGTCACGGCGCTGGCCAGCTCGAACGTGAAGCTGGCTCGGGCGGCTGCGGACATCACCAACGCGCGCAACGACGACCTGGAGCACGTGCACCGGCAGCGGGACGCGTATCTGGCGCTGACGGCGGACCCGGAGTCGGACTACGTCCGTGAGCGGGACCTGGCCGACGCGTGGTGCGCGGCGTTCGTCTGGGAGAAGACCAAGGAGGCCCGGCCGCCGGCCCTGACCCTGGAGAGCCTGCTCGCCCTGCGGGAGGGCGGCTGGGAGAAGCTGCCGGAGGGCACGCGGGAGGAGGTCCACCGGCTGCGGGACGACTACCGGTTCTTCCACTGGCACCTGGAGTTCCCCGAGGTGTTCTCCGTCCCGGAGGACGCGGACTTCTCGGCCACGGGGGTGGATGAGCGCACCGGGTGGGGCGGGGGGTTCAGCTGTGTACTGGGAAATCCGCCGTGGGAGCGGGTCAAGCTCCAGGAGCAGGAATTCTTCGCGACGCGGAGCGAGAAGATCGCGGGCGCGAAGAACAAGGCGGCCCGGGAACGGCTGATCAAGGCGCTGGTGGCGAGCGAGGAGCCGGCGGAGCGCAAGCTGTACACGGACTTCGTCGCGGCCAAGCGCCAGGCGGAGGGCATCAGTCACCTGCTGCGCGACTCGGGCCGCTTCCCGCTGGCGGGCCGGGGTGACGTGAACACGTACGCCGTGTTCGCCGAGACGGCGTCCCTGGGCATCGCCCCGCACGGGCGCTTCGGCCTGGTGCTGCCGACCGGCATCGCGACGGACGCGACGACGGCGCCGTTCTTCTCCCAGTTGGCGAGAAGTGCGCGAGTCGCGTCCTTCCTGGGGTTCGAGAATGAGGCGTATTTGCTGAGCCGAGAAGTTCACCACTTCACTCGGTTCTGCCTGATGACAGTGACAGGCCGGGAAGAGCGAGTGCGGGAGGCGTCCTTCGCTTTCGGCACTCGGTACATGGAAGATTTGCCGAGCCGCCGCTTCACTATGCCCCCCGAGGAGATCCTGCTGGTCAATCCCAACACCGGCACCTTGCCTCTGTTCCACTCACGCCGGGACGCCGAGATTACGCTGGGGATCTACCGCCGGGTGCCGGTCCTGATCAGGGAGGGCGACCCGGACGGCAACCCGTGGGGTTTGTCGTTCACGAGGTTGTTCCACATGTCGGACGACGCACATCTGTTCCGTAGGCGAGAGCAGTTGGTAGCCGAAGGCTGGAACCTGAACGGCAACGTCTTCGAGCGGGACGGCAAGCGGTACCTGCCGCTGTACGAGGCGAAGATGCTGCACCACTTCGACCACCGCCTGGGCACGTATGACGGCCAGACGGAAGCCCAGGCCAACATGGGAACATTGCCTCGGGTGACGACGGAGCAGCACGACGATCCGAGCTTCGTATCGATACCGCGGTACTGGGTGCCAGAATTCGACGTGGAGACCGGAAAGCAGGACAGAAAAGGGAACGCAGTCAAAGAGCCAGGTATGGCCTCTCGATTGACGGAGAAGGGATGGCGTCGGGGCTGGCTCATGGGTTGGCGTGATATCAGCAATGCAACAAACGCACGCACGATGGTGGCATCTCCTCTCCCCGCCTACCCGGTTGGCCACACTTACTACCTGATGTTTCCTGAAGACGCTAAGTCTGCAGCCCTTCTTCAAGCATGCTTCAGCGCCTTCGCGCTTGACTACGTCATCAGGCAGAAGATCGCTGGTACCCACCTTACTCACGGCTACCTGTATCAGCTCCCGGTCCCGCTGCCCTCCGCTTTCGACGACCTGGATGACGGCGCCGCTTGGGTGATCCACCGAATTGCAGAACTCACATACACAGCTCACGACATGGTCTACTACGCCCGTGACCTGGGCATCGATGGCCCTCCATTTCGCTGGAACGAACACCGTCGCGAACTGATCCGCGCCGAGCTGGACGCCGCCTTCTTCCACCTGTACGGCTTGGACCGTGACGAGGTCGACTACGTCATGGAGACGTTCCCCATCGTCAAGCGGGAGGACGAGGCCGTCCACGGCACCTACCGCACCAAGGACCTGATTCTCGACATCTACGACCGCATGGCCGAAGCCAAGCGCACCGGCACCGCCTACCAGACCATCCTCGACCCGCCCCCCGGCCAGGGTCCCCGCCACCCGGCGTAGCCCACCGCTGCCACACCACCACGCCTGAGCACCCCCCACCGGCGCACCGCCCTAGCGGTGCGCCGTACTCGGCGTCTCCAGCACCCGCCGCCGCACCATCCAGGAGCCGCCCATGGAACCACGCAACTACCGCATGGTCGTGTCGACCAAGCAGGACTTCGTCACGGCCTCCGCCATCGCGGATCGCCAACTGCACCACTGGCTGGGGGTGATGAAGCGATACGACACCTCGGCCCTGGACAAGGGCCGCAACGAGATAGCCGAGGGGGTGACCCTCGACTACGACACCGTCTCCGGCCGGCACGGCGCCTACTCCCGCTGGCGCCTGCGCGAGTGGAAGGAGCGGCCGGTCCCGGGCACCTGGCAGTCCACGCTCGTCGTCCGCTCGGACCCCCGGGAGGACGACCGCCGCACCTGGATCCAGGTCGACATCGAGCACCTCCCGGCGTCCTCGACCGTGCGGCCCATCCGCGCCAACACGCCCGGTATCGCCAAGCTGCTGCTCGACGCGCTCGACGCCCAGGACGGTCTCGCCGACGTCGGCACGGTCCCGAAGTTCATCGAACCGGACGACGTGGAGGAGGTGATCGAGGAACTCTGCGATCTGGACCGCAGGCTCCCCATCGTCGTGGCGAGCGTGCCCTACGGGCAGGACCCGGAGGTCTGGACGGAGAAGGTCGTCGAACCGGCCTTCAAGCCCCTCGCCGGCCTCGCCGTGATGTACGTGCTTCGCCCGGACGCACAGCATTTGTTCGAGGACACCTTCGAGCACCACCGCGTCTTCGGCGGCGGCATCCGCACCTACCTCCCCGGCGTGGATCCGGCCTGGCAGCCTGACGCCCAGCGCCACCCGGTGATGTCACGGGCCACGCTGGAGGCGAATCCGAAACGGGCGGCGGCCATCCTCGCGGCCCTCCCTCAGCGACTGGCCCTGCGCCTGCCGCTCCCCGGGCCCCTGGACAACCTGCCCGTCCAGCGCACCCGCCCCCGCCCGGCGGCCCACGGCTCGGGCCTGGACGAACTCCGTGCGGAGAACGCCACCCTGACCAAGATGCTCGCCGAGGCGGAGCAACGGGAGAACGCCAACGCGGACGTCCTGCGCGACCTGCGCCAGCAGCTCCAGATCGCCGAGGAACTGGAATTCGACCAGGCCGCCGAGAACCAGGACCTGTACGCCAAGCTCAAGCACGCCGAGCGCCAGATACGGGCCTTGCAGATACGGCTTGAAAAGGCAGGTCAGTACGACCTCGCGCACGTGCCCGTCGAGGAACCCGCCGACTACCCGGCCACCTTCGCCGAGATCCTCGACCGGATGGGCGAGTTCCCCCATCTGCGCTTCACGGGCAACCAGAAGATCACCAGGGAACTCGACGCCCAGTGCATCGGCAACTGGGTCGAGGTCGCCTGGGACGCCCTCTGCGCCCTCAATGACTACGCCGCCGCGTCAGCCGCCGGCACGGCGGGCGGCGACTTCCGCCACTGGTGCTCCCACCTGCCGGACGACTGCAAGCACCCCTTCCCGGCAGGCAAGGTCAAGATGAAGGAGTCCAAGACCGTCGGGAGTCGCGAGAACTGGCGCCGGGAGCGCACGTTCCCGGTTCCCGAGACCGTCCACCCGAGCAAGAAGCTGTTCATGGAGGCCCACCTCCGCATAGGCGGCGGCAACATGGTGGCCCCACGGCTCTACTTCCACGACGACGGCCCCAACACCGGCCTGGTATACGTCGGTTACCTCGGCCCGCACCCCACCAACACGAAGACCTGAGCGCTCAGCGTCCGGAGACGAACCGTACGAACGCGTCCCACTCCCGGCGCCGGAAGGCAAGCTGGGCACGGGCGGGGCCCTTGGAATCCCTCACGTGCACGGCGCCGGGAGTAGCGGCGGTCTCCAGGCATTCGCCGCCTTCCGCTCCGCTGTAGCTGCTCTTGAACCAGGCAAGTTCCGGCGAGGTTGCGTCAGTGGTCATCTCTCTCCCAACAGTTCCTTCATCAGGGCGAGGGACTCACGCGGGGTATGGGCCTGCCCACGAATGATTCCGTGGCGCGCGGCCAGGATACGCACCTCCTCGGGGTCCGCCATCAATTGGCCGACACCTTGCACCTCCAGGTAGGTGACCTGCTGCTTCCCTTTCGGGGTCAGCAGCACGAACGGCCCGTCCACCCCGGGGTTCTCCTCGCAGTCCAGCGGCAGCACCTGCAGAGTGATGTTGCGCAACCGACCGAGCTCGACCAGGCGCCCCAACTGCCCTTGCCGCACCTTGCGTCCTCCGAGCTTGCGCCGCAGCACAGATTCGTCGATGGCTGCCTTCAGCACCCCACCGGCGTTGAGGAGTTCATCCGCCGCCTCCAGCAGCCCCCGCTGCGGCGTCCGCCTCCCTCTCTCCACCGAGGAGATGAGATCTTCGCTGTACCCGAGCGCGTCGCCGAGCTCCTTCTGCGCCATCCCGGCCCGTTCCCGCAGCACTTTCGGCTGCTTGCCGATCGCCCGCATCAGGTCGCTGCTCAGCTCGCCGTCGTCGTACGACTCGTAGGACTCCTGCGCCGCCGACACCATCACCCCCATCTCAGATCACGGCCGACATCCCGCACGGGACACCGTCCGTACCGGTACACGCACCCTCCGTACCGAAGGGATTGCTGGTCAGCGTGAGCGGGCCGACCACGCTCGGTGATATGAAGCCGCACATCTCCACCCCCGGGGTGACCCGGCAGTTCACCCAGCTCCTCAGCGTCACGCCCCGCGGTGTCCGCCTGGCTCGGCTCCTGGCGGCGCAGCAGCTCGCGGAGTGGGGATGGCCGCCCTCATGCACCGCCAGGGAGTCCGCGGCCGTGGTGGTCGCCGAGCCGGCCGCGAACGCGGTGACCCACGGCCGGGTGAAAGACCGCTGTTTCCGCCTCGGGCTGGTCGTCGAGGCGCCGAACACCCTCCGTGTCGAGGTCGCCGACCCCCGCGGCGAGCGCCGACCCCAGCCCCGTACCACCACTGTTCCCGGCCCCGACCCCGACGAGTCCGGGCGCGGTCCGGTCCTCGTCGACGCGCTCGCCCCCCGCTGGGGCACGGAGCCCCGGCCGCCTTCCGGAAAGACCGTCTGGGCATGTCTCCCACTCACCTGACGGGGAATGCGAGACAGTCCGTTCACAGACGGACACACGGCGTGGACAACGGCCGGGGAGGTGGAGAGAATCCTGTTCACATCATCGTGCTCAGCAGTGGCCGGACGCACCACCCGGCCCGGTCGGGCGGTGACACGGGGCCGGCACGGGGGTGCCGGGTGGGGGAAGGACGTACGCATGGGGGAAGGCAGTGCCGCACCGCGCATCCCACAGGGGATCGAGTTGTACGGCGGCACCGACGGAGCCGTGACCTGGAGCGGCGTCGGGCTGACGCCCGAGGTGATGCGGGAGTTAGGTGCCGGGCCGTGGGCCGAGCGGGCCGGCGACCTGGAGGCGACCCGGGACATCGTCGCCGAGCTGCGGTCGCTGGCCACGACCGACATGGAGACCGAGTTCATCGGCGCCCTGCTGGCGACCGAGCCGGAGCCGAAACCCTGGCAGTTCGGCGAGGCCCTGGCCGAGGTGCTGCTGGAGCACTGGCACGGCGCGGTGTGGCTGTGGGACGGCGCCCGGGATCGGCGCACCCGCAAGGCGAGCCTGCCGGGTGCCGACCTGGTGGGCTTATGGGTGGCGGACGGGACGGCGACGCTGCTGTTCGGCGAGGTGAAGTCGTCGTCGGAGGCGAAGAGTCCGCCGAAGGTGATGACCGCCCGGCCGGACGGCATGATCGAGCAGCTCAAGCGGCTGTCGCAGGGGAACGACCACTTCACGCTGATGAAGTGGCTGCGCCATCGGTGCCGCAGCGCCGAGCACGTCAGCGCTTACCAGATCGCGGCCCACCGCTTCATCAGCTCGCGGGGCAGGGACTTCCGGCTGTTCGGTTGCCTGGTGCGGGACACCGCTCCCCTGGCCACGGACCTGAGCGGGCCCGCCGCCGAGCTGGCCAAGACGGTCGTGGAGCCGATGCACGCGCTGCTGACCGCCTGGTACCTGCCGATCGGCATGGCCGCCTGGCCCGCCCACGCGGGGGTGGGTGACGTTGGCTGATCTGGGCTGGCTGGAAGGCGCGCTCGAACCGGAACTCGTACAGGAGGCCGGTGAGCGGGCGCAGCGCGTGCTGATCGGCTCGGCCCTGCGGGCGGTCGACGCGGAGGTTCCCCAGGGTTCCCCGGACAGTCGCGAGGCGGTCGACTTCGCGGTGGGGGCCCTGGATCTGCTGGCATGGGACGCCATCGCGGAGGATCCGAAGGCCACCTCCACACGACGGCTGTGCGGGCAGATGTTCGCCCTGGCGCGGGCGCGGCTGCCCGAGGGCGACTCCCCCGAGGCGCGGCTGGAGCTGCTGCGCACCGCGTGCCTGGGGTGGATCGCCGACGAGACGCCGCTCGCGGCCCGGCTGCTCGCGGACGTCGAGCTGCCCTCCGCACCGGATCCCGAGGAGGACTGGGAGGGCCGGGTGCGGCGCGGCACGGCGGACGCGTGGCTGCTGTTGCTGCGCAAGCGCGGGTGGGAGGACCTCGACGCACTGGACCACGTCGTCGCCGGGCTGCGCGAGGACCAAGCGGCGTGGGAGGAGGCGTACCTGTCGCAGGCCGGGGACGACGCCCGGCCCGCCGCCTGGTCGCTGGCCGCGCACTACCACCTGCTCAAGACGGCGGAACTGCTCGCCGAGTACCTGGCGACCGGGCACCTGATGCGGGAGAAGCGGCCCAGCCGTCACTACGGGGTGCGCCAGCGCGTGCAGGCGCACTGCGACCGGGCCCTGGAGGCAGCGATGACCTCCGCCGATCCGGACCTGGAAGTGCTGGTCCGGCTGCTCGCGGCCACGGCGGATCAGATCGTCGACAACAGTCTGTGGACGGTGGCCCGCGCGGTCAGCCCGGAAGTGAACGCCTTCGTCGCCTCCCTCGTCGACCGGGGGCGGCCGCGCCCCATCTTCGAGGTGCTGCCGCCGCAGCGCGTGGCCCTCGCCGAGCAGGGTCTGATCAGGACGGCGCACCGCAGTGTGGTCGTCAGCCTGCCCACCAGCGCGGGCAAGACCCTGATCGCCCAGTTCCGCATCCTCCAGGCGCTGAACGCCTACGACAGGCAGCGCGGCTGGGTGGCGTACGTCGCCCCGAACCGGGCACTCGTGAACCAGGTGACGCGCCGGCTGCGCCGCGACTTCGCCGGCCTCGGAATCGGGGTGGAGCGGGTCAGCCCGGCCCTGGAGTTCGACGGCCTGGAGGCGGACATGCTCACCGACCGCAGCGAGCGGCAGTTCCGGGTGCTGGTGTCCACACCGGAGAAGCTGGACCTGCTGTTGCGGTCCGGCTGGCAGGAGAAGATCGGGCGTCCGCTGTGTCTGGTCGTGGCCGACGAGGCACACCACCTGGGCGTGGACAAACGCGGGATCAAACTGGAGCTGCTGCTCGCCACAGTCAACCGCGAGGCCCAGGACGCGGGGTTCCTGCTCCTGACGCCCTTCATCGACAACGGGGACGTCATCGCCGAGTGGCTGGACAGCGGCAGCCGCCAGTCGGTCGGCCTGTCCGTGGACTGGACCCCGAACGACCGCATCCTGGCGCTGGCCCAGCGCGAGCGCGCCCCGGGCAGCGGCGGTTTCCGGATCGCCCTGGAACCCCTGGTCACCAGCCGGAGAACACTCAGCGTGCCGGACCTGCTGCCCCTGGACGGATACCGGCCGCTCGGGCTGTCCTGGTCGCAGGTGAGCAGCCCGGGCAAGCTTGCCGCGGCGACGGCGACAGTTCTCGCGGCGCGCGGCCAGACCATCACGCTGGCGCAGCAGCCGGGCCACGCCTGGTCGATCGCTCAGACCATTGCGGGCGGGCGTACCGAGCTGACGGATGAGGGCGAGAACCTGCGGGCGGTGCGGGAGGTGGTCGAGGAGGAGTTCGGCGCGGACTTCCCGCTGGCAGGTCTGCTCGCCAAGGGGATCGGCGTCCACCACCGCGGTCTCCCGGACGAGATCCGAGTCGTCACGGAGTACCTGATGGAGACCGGTGACCTGACCCATCTGGTGTCCACCACGACCATCGCCCAGGGCGTCAACTTCCCGGTGGCGAACGTCGTCCTGGCCTCGCACCAGTTCCCGTACGGCAATGACATTCCGGCGCCCGACTTCTGGAACCTCGTCGGGCGTGCCGGGCGGGTCGAGCAAGGCGAGGTGGGCCTGATCGCGCTGGCCGCGGAGGACGAGGTGCGCGCCGGGAAGCTGCGGCAGTTCGTCGGCCGGCAGGTGGCGGAGCTGAACTCCACCCTCGTCGAGATGGTGCGCAAGGCCATGAGCGAATACGGCCACCTCGACCTGCACACCCTGGCGCACCTGCCCGAGTGGTCGTCCTTCGTGCAGTACCTGGCCCACACGTACCGCCAGATCGGCGACCACGAGGAGTTCGCCGAGGAGGCCGAGCAGATCCTCCGCGGCACGCTGGGCTTCCAGAACCTGCGGCAGACCAACCGCGACTGGGCCGCCCAGCTGACGCGCAGCGTGCGCGAGTACGCGGAACGCCTGTCCGGAAAGGCCCTGGGGCTGGTCGACAGCACCGGCTTCTCGTGGGAGAGCGTCGCGGGCACGCTGCAACGACTGGGGGAGGCGCAGATCGACCGCGACGTGTGGGGGAATCCCTTGTTCGAGGGGGACCGCAGACCCCTCGCCCAGCTGATCGGGATCATGCTCCAGGTGCCCGAACTGCGGGACAGCCTCCAGGACATCACGGCGGAGCACGAGGGCCGCAGTGGTGACTACATCGCGCGCGTCATCCAGGACTGGGTGGGCGGTGCGTCCGTACCGCAGCTGGCCGAAGACCACTTCATGAAGGCCGGCGAGAGGAATAGCCTCAAGGCCATCACCCGGTGCTGCCAACGGCTGTTCGGGGAAATGGCCCCCACGGTCTCCTGGGGCCTGTCGGCACTGCAGTCACTGACCTTGGGCCAGGAGTTCGCGACCCTCACCACCGAGACGCAGCGCGAACTGCGGAACATCCCGTCGTACGCCTTCTACGGCGTCCGCACCGAGGACGCCATCGCGATGCGGCTCGTCGGCGTACCGCGCTCGGCGGCGGCCCGCATGGCCGCGGCGATCGCCACCGAGGACCGCGTGAGCGGCCCCGCGGCGGCGCGCAGCCGGCTCGCCGCGCTGCCCGAGACGGCCTGGCGGTCGGCTCTGGGTGCCAAGGGCCCGGCCTACCGGACGGTGTGGCGGATCCTCGACGGGGTGCAGTGACTCACCGGACGCAGGACGCCCACAGTACGTACGCCCGACGAGCCTCCGCGAGCAGTGCGGCCGTGGCGGTCGGCGTGCCGAAGGAGTCCACCGCCTTCGCGGTCACCGTGCGCAGGTGATCGGCGGCGATCCGGGTCCGCTCCTGCCGGACCTCGTGCTGCCGTGAGGCGAGCGCCCGATCGCGCTCCCACATGTCCTCCAGCGTGCTGTCTCCCGGGTCCTCCACGTCGTGCACCGTGGGGATCCGTGGCAGGTCGTCCGCGGTGAGGCGCGGAACCGTCCATGCGTCGACGGCATCGGCCGGTCCGTCTTCCTCGTCCTCGCCGAACAGAATGCGACACACCACCGTGCGGTCCGCCTCTGACCTGGCCACCTCGGCCGCGAGCACGTCGAGCCGGTCGAGGAGGGCCGGGACGGCCGCGTGCTCGCGGTGGCGCAGCAACACGTCGAGTTCCTGTATCGCCTCGTCACCGGATTCCTGCGCGTGATCGAGTAGTTGGTTGCACCGGCCGATCTCGTCGAAGGCCCGCTGTGCGGTGCGCACCGCCTGCTCGATGTTCCGCAGTGACTGGTCCAGGTCGTCGTCCTCGCGGTCGCCCGGGACCTCCGCGTCGGGCGTTGTGCCGTACCTCGTGGTCACGCCGTTCCCCCCTTGTCCTCGTCCCCGCGACTGATCATAGGGACCCCGGTGAACGCCTGACACCACCGGCGAGCCCCGGAACGCCGCTCCGCCGAAGGGTGCCGGCTGCGCGTCCCGGTCTCACGCCCTTCCGCGAGGGCGTCGTCCTGCGCAATCTCGTCAATGATCTCCAGGTCTTCCCCGACCCTGTTCACTGGAGCTTCCGCATGCGCCGGGCCCCGCTCCGGCTGCCGGACGCCGACGCGGCCCTGATCAAGCGGGAACTGCAGCCGCTCCTGAAGCCCTACCGCTCAGTGGTGGGTGACCACTCCCTCGAGCGCCGATGACGAAGTGGCCTACGCTACGACGAGGCACCACGACACTGCCGCCCGTCGAGCGCGCGGCCCGCCCCGACAGGAGTCAGGTCCCTTGCAATTTCCGCCCGGTGACATGGTTGCCGCCTTCGGCTTACACAT
This sequence comes from Streptomyces macrosporus, assembly GCF_039533145.1. Lineage (NCBI taxonomy): Bacteria > Bacillati > Actinomycetota > Actinomycetes > Kitasatosporales > Streptomycetaceae > Streptomyces > Streptomyces macrosporus. The sequence continues at coordinate 371,664 of NZ_BAAASZ010000020.1, read as the reverse complement.
GCATTTCCAGTCCCTGGAACAGGTCCTGCGTGAACGCCATCCCGAACTGGCCGGAAGGGTCCTCTTCGACGACTCACAAGGACGGATGATCCTGAAGGTCCTCCTGTCCGGGACCCAGTCGGTCGGCCTGGCCCACTTACGCGTGGGGCACAGCATCGTCTGGGCGGTGATGGGCCCCGTCCTGAACAGCGAGCCGTCCCTCTGGCCGCTGAACACTCCCAACGATGTGCTCGTGGACGCCGTGCACGCCCATGCCTCGGCCCAGCTCACCGGAGAGCCGCTGCCTTCTCCCTGGCGCTGGAACGAGAGCGAGCCGTCCGAGATGACCGAGCTGGCCGACCTCCTGGACATGCGGGGTGTACGCGTGCGACGGGTGGTCGCCGGGAACGGGTACTTCGCCTACGGGCCACGCCACGCGCCGAAGCTCGACGTCGTCGACACCCGCGAGGGAGCGTTCCTGGAAGCCGAGTTTCCCGAGGCCTTCGTGCGCGTCTCACTCAAGCCCACCCTCGGATGGCTGGTGGACGTGCACACACCGCGGTGGGGCGGGTGGGGCCGTGTCGAACTCGCATGGTGCCTCCGCCGCACATCGTCCCCCACACCGGGCGTGCCACGTACGGACGTATCCGTGGAGGAACTCGCCGACTTGCTGGGCAAAGGACCGGAAGCATGGGACACGGAGCCGCCGTGGGCACCGCCGGAGCCCGCCGCCCCAACCTCTCCAAAGCCCCGATCCGCCATGCAGGACAGCCTCTTCGCAGACCTGCCCGTGCAGAACGACGTCCCCGAGTGGATGGAGGAGTTCCCCGATCTCCTGGACGGGTTCGAGGAGAGCGCACCCGAACGCCGCCCGGGCTCGCTGACCCCTCGGGAGATCACGGAAGCGGTCCTCCACCAACTCACCACGCTCGGTTTCTCGGACCTCGTGGAAGGTGAGGCCGGCATCCCGATCGAGTCCGAGGTGTTCCACATCGAGTGGCGCAGCACCACCGGCAAGGACTTGTCGGCCCCCGAGATCCAGCGGCTGAACGGCATGGCCGCGGCGGCCGGCGAGGAATTGCCCAAGCGTCTGATCCTCATCACGGGCGGCGGTCTCACCCGCCCGGCAGCGGAGTTCGCCGACAAGGCCAAGGCGTACGCCTTCCACCTGGACCGAACGACGGGCAGGCTGACCGCCCTCAACTCCCGTGCTCGAGAGGCGTCGCTGCCCGCCGATACGCCCGGCACACGGGTGCTCGAATCCTGGTGACCGCACAGCCGGGACGGGGAGAAGCCCCACCGGGGCTCCCCGTTCCGGCACCAGCCACGGCCTTCCTGAGTCCAGCCCTCGGATGCCGATGTTCCGGCATCATGACCTTCATGGCGGACGAACCGGACCTGCAGACGGCAGCAGCGCAATTCGACCGAAGCACGGTGACGGAAGCCGAGACAGCAGCCGAAGACGAACGCAAGCAGGTGCTGTCGCGGTTCCCTCTGGAAGAGTGGGCGACGATGCCGTTGTCGCGCTACGCCCTGGGGCAGCCGGCGCCGTCCGCGGACGGACCAACGTACTGCAGACTGATGGAGTTCGGTACCCCGAACCTCGGCAGCATCAAGGGTGGCAGCGCCGCGAAGCACATCATGTACCACCACAACTCCGGCGAGTGGCGGCTGGCCGCTCCGCTGCGCGGGATGGAGCCGCAGGAAGCGTGGGAGAAACTGCGCGAACAGTTCGTGCAGGCCTTCGAGGCCGTGGGTACCGGGGACTTCGACGCCGTGGACGATCTGGAGGTGCTGCGATTCGGACCGGCACTGGTGACCAAGTCCCTGGCCACGTACTTCCCCGAGCACTTTCTGCCCATCTACGCGGCCGAGCATCTGCGCCGGTTCATCACCCTGCTGGGGGGCTCAGCGCATACCGACGCACCGGCCTGGCACAGCAACCGTCATCTGCTGGAACTCGTCCGCTCCTGCCCGGAGTTCGACGGATGGAGCGGGCAGCAGGTCATGCGCTTCCTGTACCTGAGGTTCGATCCGCGCCCGCGGCAGAACACGATCTGGAAGATCGCACCCGGTGAGCGCGGCCGGTTGTGGGAGGAGTGCCGTGACGGCGCGGTGATCCGCGTCGGGTGGGACGAGCTCGGTGACCTGGGTCAGTACCAGAGCGACACCGAACTCAAACAGGCACTCGACGCGCGCTGGCCACGCAGCAGCGGAGGCAGCCTGACACTCGCCCGGCGGTTGCTCGCCTTCCGGGACCTGGAGCCGGGGGACCGGATCGTCGCCAACCGCGGGACGGACGAGGTCCTCGCGACCGGCACCGTCAGCGGTAGCTACCGCTTCGAGCCCGACCATGTCGAATACCGGCACGTCGTTCCGGTGACGTGGGACGTCTCGCACGCGCGGAAACTGCCGGAGCCGCAACACGGCTGGCGGTCCACGTTCGCCAAGGTCGACGCGGCCCTCTTCGCGCGGATCTCCGCGAGTATCACGGCCCCGGGCACACACACCGCGGAGCCGCACACCGGTGATCCCGTCATGCTGCCCGAGGACGTCGAGAACGTACTGGAGGCACTGGGCCGCAAGGGACAGGTGATCCTGCACGGACCCCCGGGAACGGGCAAGACCCGACTCGCGCTCGGTGCCGCCCTCGCCCTCACCGGTCGGGCGGACGCCCTGAGCTCTCCGCCCGAGCAGCGTGCCGCCGCCCAAGCGGAGATGTTGCGGGCCGGTCGCGTCCACATGGTGACCTTCCATCCCTCCTACGGATACGAGGACTTCGTCGAGGGCTTCAAACCGGACATGAACGTCACGGGTCCCGGACTGACGCTCGCGCTCACCGACGGGGTGTTCCACACGCTGTGCACCCAGGCCTCCGCCCGCCCGGACGAGGAGTTCCTCCTGATCATCGACGAGATCAACCGAGGTGATCTACCGCGCATCTTCGGCGAGTTGGTGACGCTCCTCGAACTCGACAAGCGCGGCCTGCCTCTCACCCTGCCCGTCAGCCGACGCACGTTCTCGGTACCGCCGAACGTGCGGATCATCGGGACCATGAACACGGCGGACCGTAGCATCAGCCACCTGGACGCCGCCGTACGCCGCCGCTTCGCCTTCCTTCCGGTCGGCCCCGACCCGGATGTCGTGTCCGGCACCGTCGGTCCACTGGACCTGGCACAGTTCTTCGAGTCCCTCAACACCCGCATCACCCGGCATCTCGACACCGACCATCAGATCGGACACGCCTACCTGCTTCGCGACGGCGAGCCGATCGCCACCGAGGAAGATCTGGCCGCCGCCTTCCACCACGAGGTGATTCCGCTGCTGGAGGACTACTGCCTCGGGCGCGCCGACCTGCTGCACCGCATTCTCGGCGGTCTCGTCGATGCGGACACCGGGCGTCCCGCGCTGATGTCGCCGCAGGACCTCGTCGCCGCACTGGCCAGCGAATTCACCAGCGGCACGCCGGGCCCCGATGCCTGATCGCACCGCGGTACGGATCGGGGAGTACGGCTCAGCCCTGCTGGCGGACTCACAGCTCACGCCCCGTGACGTCATGCGTCTGGGCGCCCTGCAGGCGCACGGTCGTCTCAGTTTGGAACAGACTCCGACAGGATGGCGACTCAAGGCCGGTGCGACGGTCGGCCTACTGGTGCTCGACCGCATCCGTCTGGTCATCGAGCCCAAGTTCGCCGTTTCCGGCGATCGGCTCATGGGCTGGCTCGCGTACGCCCTCGGTGCGCCGGCTCCGCTCCCGGTGACATCACGGCACTGGGCCGCCGGCCCGGAAGGCTACGCCGACCTTGTGGCCTCGGCCCTGCTGGAGCAGTGCGAGCGGCTGCTGCGGGAGGGACTGCGCCGGGACTACGTACGCTGCCAGAATGTGGAACCGGTCCTGCGAGGACGCCTGGACGTCGCGACCCAGACGACCCGCCGTTACGGACAGCTGGACAAGCTACACATCCGCACCTTCGACCGGGAGACGAACATCTGGGACAACCGTGTCCTGGGAACCGCGCTGCAGGTGGCCCGCGCCCTGATCACGAGCCCCGACCTGGCCCGCGACCTCCACACCATCGCCGACGCGTTCCCGAAGGCCACGTCTCCCGACGCCGCCCTCCGCGCCCTGGACCACATTGGGTACACCCGGCTGAACGCCCGCTACCGCGCCGCACACACCTGGGCCCGGCTGTTGTTGCGCGGCGGCGGCGTGACGGACATCCTCACCGACCGCGGCATCGCGGCGGACGGCCTCCTGCTCGCCATGCCCGCCCTCTGGGAGGCCGTCGTCCGGCGTCTGGTCACCGACGCCGCCATCCCGCACGGCGGGCACGCCGTCCCCAGCAGCGGCGCGTCAGGCATCACCGTGCGGGGCGACCTCGGTATCACCTCGGCCTTCCGACCGGACGTCCTGCTCGGCCTTCCTGGCCGGGACCCGACTGTGCGCACGCTGTTGCCGGTGGATGCCAAGTACAAGCGCTACGACCGCCACGGTGTCGGTGCCGCGGATGTTCACCAGCTCCTCACCTACAGCGCCGGCTACACCTCGAGCGACGATCGGCGTGCCGTAATAGTCCACCCACGTACCGGTGGGCACTCTTACCGTGCCCTGCAGGTCGACAGCCCGCGTGGGTGCCTCGGAAACATCCACGTCCTCGGCGTCGACACCCGCACACTCCCGCAGGAGGCGACGGCATGGGTGGGATCGGTGCTGCCGTTGACCGGCAGGTGACGACCTTCCCGTGTACCGGGAGGTCCGCGTCTCCGGGCAGCCGCTGCTCAAGACGCACACCGTAGTCGCCGGCGACCACGCGTTTCAACGCCGGTGATCCTCGATCACTCCGTGTCGAGATGATCCACGAAAATGCCGATCAGTACGCGGCCGCCGAGACGTTGCTCCGGCAGGCTGAAGTGCACGCGGTTGCGATGCGGTTCCTTCTTCGCGTGCCATTCGCAGTGATAGATCTCCCCCTCGTGCAACACGTCCCGCTGTCTCATGATTTTCGGTTTCGATCGCGTTCTGGGACTCTCCGGTGACAATACGAGCCCGTGCCGGCCCAGCTCGGCCTGCACATCCGCCGGTTTCCCGGCATGCTTGGCCAGAGCAGCCGCGAAATGATCGTGCACCACGGACAGTACGCGGACGACCCAGTCCCTCATCTCCCGGTACGTCCCATCGAACTTGCGGAAGGAAAGGGAGTCAGCAAGGACCAGGTCCGGAAACGCCTCCCGTGCCCGGTCGAAAAAGTCCGGCTCGGCCACGTCCTCACGGGCGAACAAAGAGCGCCAGAAAGAGGTCAGCGCCGCCGGCTCCGCCAAGAAGAAGACCTTGACCTCCGCGGTCGCGCTGTTCGCTCCGTCCACGGCGGAGACGGGCTGCCAGTCCCGGCGATCCACCGCCGGGAAGACGAGGCAGGCGACATGATGCCGATGGACCGTGTGCCACCAGGCGTATCCGACCGACCAGGCGAACTCCCGCCTGTGTCCACCGAGCTCCACCTGATCGGGCAGGCCAGGCAGGGCTGTGTCCCAGGCAGGGCAGCGGTCCATCAGGCGTGCCATCCTCACCCGGGCGTCGCGGCCCGCGCGTGGCGTTCCGCCCTCGTACAGGACATGGAACAGCTCCCGCCCGTCCGCGCACTCGGCCTCGGTCCACCACGGTGAGACGGCTACCTCGTGCCGCTCCCGTAACTCCGCGAGGGCGTCGCTGAACTCTTCCATCAGCTCCGTGAGCTGCTGCTCTGTCAGTCTCCGGAAGTCGAAGGACGTCTCATCCACCACGAACCGGTACGGTTCACCGCGCCCTGCGTCTGGCACGTGCCAGCCTCCCCAAGTCCTGCTCGATCTGGTCGAAGAATCCCTCGGGCCAGTCCGTCAGCTCGCCCCGCTCCGTGAACCCGATCGGAATCGAGTCGGTCTCCTCCGTGCCGAAGAAATGGACCAGGCCGGCTTCCGGAGCCAACACCCCGTCCTCCGCGACCCCGAGCCTGGCACCGTTGAGCACATGATCGCTGTGAGTCTCGACGATCACCTGAGCGCCCGTGCCCGCGACCCTGGCCAGGAACCGTCCCAGCTTGGACTGGCCTCCCGGGTGCAGATGAGCCTCGGGATTCTCCACGATCAGCAGATCCCCCGGCCGGGCCAGCAGTCCGGCGACGATCACGGGCAGGGCGTAGGAGAAACCGAAGCCCATGTTGGTGGGGCGGATCGGCTCGCTCAACAGGCCCGGCTCCTGGAACCGGATCGTGCTCGCGGTGATGCCGGGCGGCCACTGTGCGGTGATTTTGATCGGGCGGATGATGTCGGAGGCCCAGGTCTCGACCTGAGTGCGCAGGATGGTCACGCCGTGCGTCGCCGTGGTGTCCGGGTGAAGCAGCGTTTCGGGGACCTGATCGCTTTCGTGCAACGCCAGGACCTGCGCCGTGTACTCGCCCTGCACGCCCACGCCGATGGCGTTCGGGTGCTCCGCGGACACGCCGAGCTGATCCCTCGGCCCCAGCCGCTCGGCGCAGAGGTAGGTGAACTCGCTCCCCCAACCGCTCAGTTCGGGAAGGGCCTGTTCGGAGTCGAGAAACTCCAGATAGAGAGCCTGCTCGTCCGGTGCGGCAAGGCGGTACACGACGGAGTCACCGCCGTCGTTGTCCAGGCGGATCTCGATGACGGAGTCCGGCGCGTCGGGATGCAGTACCTCGTGCGCCTCGCCCAAGGCCAGTCCGTACGGCCCGTTGAGCTGTACCACGCTGCTGCCGCTGTGCATGTCCGCCAGTTGTCGGGCCAGTAGCAGTGCTTGAATGGCCGTGCTCTTGCCCGTGCCGTTGAGGCCTGTGAGAACGGTGAGCGGGCGCAGCGCGAACGAGGCGTCGGCGAAGCGCTTGAAGTGGCGCACGCCCAGGGAGGTGATCACTTGCCGGCCTCCGCCGCCATCTCCGTGAGGCGGAAGCGGTACATGACACGCCTGACGTCACCAGTGGACGACGTAATGGCTTCGAGGTACCTGAAGTCGTGCGTCATAAGGCTGCGGGCCTGTGCCACGATCGCGTCCTTCCTCCGCACGAGATCATCAGTGTCGTATCGGGCAAGCGCGAGGGACCAGGTTTCGAAGAGAGGACGGTTGATCGGATTCCGCCATGAAACGTCCTCGGGCCACTTCCTGAAGGCATGATCGCCGAAGACCAGTCGCGCGTTTGTCATGGCCTTGTTGAAGTCCGCCTGGATGCGGGCAACCTTGTCGTCGTCGACCTCACCGACCGAGTCCAGCAACCGAGTCGCCCGGTGCAGGAAGGGGTCCATGGCGGCGTCCTCCACGTACCCATCCAGGCCCATCAGCCAGAATGCCGCGAAACGCAGCGCCATTTCCCGGTCGTTCATCCGGATGTGGTTCCGCATGCCCGTAGCCTGGTAGAACGCGTCCGTCGAGGTCATTTCCTTGAGGATGCGACGGCTCCGGGGACGACTCATGCAGTGCCGGATCTCCTGCGCGTTGAGGGGAGTGCCCAGGGTGTTGATCCGCCGAAAGATGTCGTACATAACTTCCGGGGGAGTCGTGGGGTCGATCACGTGCGCCATGATCTGGGCATTGTTGATACGCCGCTTCCAGGGCGCGGGGAGTTCGTCGAAGCGCTTCCCCTCGACATGGGCCAGATATTCGAGCCCCTTCAGCGCGAACCCCGACTTCTCACCACCGCGGACGAAATCATGAATGGTCGACAGCCGTTGCAGGCCGTCCACCACGCGCAGCAACCCGTCCGCGTCCTCGGCGAAATAGAACGCGGGCAACGGGATCTGCAGTAGGACCGACTCGATGAGCTGAGACTTCTGGACGGACTTCCAAACGCGTCCCCTCTGGAAGTCCGGGGCCAGCTCGAGCGACTCGTCGTCGATCATGTCCAGGGCATTTCGCAGCGAGAACTGCTTGGTATTGACCCTGATCTGTTCCGGGTTCCACGGCCTGTCAATCTCCGGCGGTTCCTCGTCCGCCTCGGTTTCGACCTCGACGTCCATACCCTTGTCGAGGAAGTACTCCTCACGGGCCGTCTGCGCCTTCTGGATCTCCGGGGTGGTCATGAGGCGATGGTATCCGCGCTCTGATCCCTGACCAGCTCCGTCGCCGGAATGTGCACCAGCAGCGGTGGCTCCTTGTCCCCCGCGTATCCCAGGAACAGCCGGGTGCGGGGCCGGGTGACCAGGACGTAGTACAGCATTCGCAGACCGGCGCCGGTCGGGTCGTCACCGGCGTCGAGGTGGGTGTCGGGGACGAACACCGTGTCGAACTCGAGGCCCTTGGCGCTCCTCCGGTTCAGAACGGTCACGCCGGGGCGGGTCAGGTCCAGCGTGCGGTAGCGGCCGGCGCCCTCCCCCACGTAGGTCTGGAGGCGTGAGCGTGGCATCAGGCGCTCCAGGCGTTCCGCCAGCTCCATCTGGTGCCGGGTGTGGCGGAGGATCACACCGACGTGCTCGTCGGGCCGGGTCTTCGTGTACTCGGCGACGCGTGCCGCCACCTGTTGCGCGTTGCCGTAGCGATGCAGAGACGGTGTCGGGCCCGCACGGTCGGGGAGGGCCGGCCGGGTCCCGCCGACGTGGAAGCGGGCGGCCAGGACTGCCACCGGGCGGGTGGTGCGGTGGGTTGCCGTCAGATCATGGCGGTTCGGGCCGGTGAGAAGGGAGCTGATCTCGGCGAGCGTGGACTGGGTGTCCGTGATGCGCTGGCACTCGTCGGCGAAGACGGTCGTACGGGCGCCGATCAGCCGGCACAGCCGGTAGAAGTCCAGCGGCAGGTCCTGACCCTCGTCGATCACCAGCAGCGGTCCAGTGCCGTGGTATCGGGCGGCGGCCACCTGGAAGACGGCCGCCCAGTCGAACCAGCCGTCGTCCGCCTGCGGGGCGGGACGGCCCGTCCGGGCGCGATGCCAGGAATGCAGCCAGCGGTGGACAGTCGACACGTCCAGACCCTCCTCCGGGCCGAGGGCCGCAGCCAGCGGCTCGAGTGACTGGCGGAGCAGGTTGGAGCGGGTCAGGAGGGTGACGGGCTCTCCGGTCAGGGCGAGCATGACCGCACGCTGTACCGCGAGGACGCTCTTGCCTGATCCTGGCGGGCCGGTGACCAGGTGATGGCCGTCGAAGGGGAGGGAGGCCAGCACGTCCTGCTGGTCCGGGGCCAGCGAGAGGAAGTCCACTACCACCGGTCTTACTCTTCCTGGTCCACCGCGGTCGCACGGGCCGATGTGATCACGTCCTCGAAGAAGCCGGGTACCTCGCCGCCGCCGACCACGAGCACCCGGTCCAGGAGGGTGTTGCCCGTCTCACAGCTGGTCTCCGGGAGCAGGGTGCAGGCGTGGCAGGCGCCCCTGTTGAGGTTGCCGAAGCCCTGTCCGGGGTGTTCGGCGCACAGCGGGTCGGCGGAGCACCAGGCCGCGGCCTCGATCATGCGCAGCAGGGTCTCGGCGAGGTGCGGCGGCTCTCCCTGCTGGACCAGGCCACCGAGGGTGCCGGCCGCGTCGCCGGCCGCCGTGTAGACGAGCAGTCCGGCCTGGTCGCGGTCGGCGCGGGCGTAGACACGCTCCCGCAGACTCGCCGTGGTGTAGCCGGACTCGAACGACAGCTGCCGGATGAGCAGGTGCGCGAGCGTGTGGAGCAGGATGAAACGCGGGGCCATCACCGTGCCGGTGTGTGCCTCCAGCCGGTCCTTCTGGAAGCTGCGGTCCAGGTCGGCGCGGATACCGAGCACTCTGCTGCGTACGGCGGGGTCGCGCTCCCAGTCGGCGAGGCGTCCGGCGTCGAGGGTGAGGAAGACGCCCTCGCCGTAGACCTCGACCGCCGGGAGCCAGCGCAGTCGGCGCGAGGTGTCGGCGGGCACGAAGGTGGCGTCCGGAGCGACTCGGGTGAACCCCTGCAGCGCCCGTACCTCCCGCAACCGGTCGACGAGCACCACCTTGCCGATCCGCTCCCGCAGGGTCGTCCACGGCGCCTGGTTCTCCCCGGCCAGCCCCAGGCCGGTGTGCCGGACCACGAAGTCACGGGTGGCCTCCGGTGCGGGCGCGGTGAGCGCCGCCCACTCCTCGCTGCTGAGGTCCGGGTAAACCGGTTTGTCCAGTGCGGCGGCGGTGGTGACGGGCGTGCCGGCTTCCTCGGCCAAGAGGGCGTCGATGAGCGCGTCGTCGGCCTGGGTCTCCTGCTTGATCATCTCGCGCAGGGCCGGCGCGTTCGGGCCGTTCGGTGCACTGCACAGGGCGAGCCACAGGGTGCTGGTCCGCACCCGCTCGGCCGCCTCGCCCTCCCAGACCGGAGGTCCCTCGGCCTCGGGGATGTCCAGCGCGGAGTGGACCACGGGGTAGTAGAGGTTTCCGGCGGTGCGCTGCACGACCTGAACGGTCTCGCGGCAGTCGACCCGCTCCGTCGCGCGCTGCCAAGGGTTGCGTCCGGAGCAGCGCAGGCCGTGTGTGCCGAGGATGTCGAGGAGGTCCCGGGCACCCCGGCACTTCGGCACCGTGCAGACGACCGAGAGAGCCTCCAGGCCAGCGGCGCGCTGTTCGACGCGGAAGCTCAGCTGTGCCCGGGAGTCCCGGGACTCCCGGGACGGGCAGGCCTGACGGTCCTCCGGGTCGAGCCGGGAGTGCGCCCAGAACCACCAGTCGACGTCGGAGAGGTGTCCCGCCTTGCAGATCTGCACGAACCGCATCGGGACGAGCGGGCGCCTCGGTGAGCACAGGGGGCATTGCGGAGGAGTGCCCGGGGTCTCGTCGGCGATGCGCCAGCGCCGCATGCGGCGGCAGCTGCCGCAGAACAGCCAGGTCGGGAACCGGATGTACGGGGCTCCGGGCGCGTCCTGGTTGTCATAGCGGTCGTTGAGGGTCGGTGGGGCCGCGAAGAAACCGCTCACTCGCAACCGTGTGGCCAGCCGTGGTGAGTCCACCGGCTGTCGCTTGCGCGGCCAGTCCGCGATGCCCGTGGCGACGAACGACTCGCCCTGGATGTCGAGGACGGCCCCGACACCGAACGGCAGCACGGTCTGTGCCTGGCGCACCCTCAGTTTGCGGCTCATCGGTCGGCTCCCTTCACCGTGACCTGGCATTCGCGGTCGACCGTGCGCAGGGAGTGCGGGGTCTCCCATAGGCCGCCGTACTGCTCGAAGTTCTTCAGCAGATTCAGATGTCCCTTGCCCTGGCCGCGGTAGTACAGCGGCTTGCCCGCGTCCCGGGCCTCCTGGGCACGCTGCTGCCATGCGGCGAGCAGCCCGTCGAGTTCGTCGCGCACGGCGTCCGCGGCGCGCGGGTCGCTCGCGCGCACCCAGGCGACGAGCTCCTCGGCGAGTACCACGGCCCCTGGCAGCTGGTCCAGCAGCTCACCCGCCTGATCCTCCGCCGCGAGTCCGAGACGGTGCCGTACGAGCACCACCAACGCGGCGTGCAGGGCACGCCGGCGGGCCGGCACCGACCAGGGCGTGACACTGGTCGGCTCGACGTGCCGGTACAACGAGCGGTGGTAGACGCCGAAGGTCTCGTAGTGCGACCGGTCGCGCGGGCGGGTGGCGTTGAAGAAGGCGACGACGAGACCGGGCACCTTGTCGCGGCCCACGCGGCTGGTGGCCTGGATGTACTCGGCGGTCGTCTTCGGCTGTCCGAGCATCAGCATCAGCGCGAGCCGTTTCACGTCCACGCCCACCGACAGCATGTTGGTGCAGGCGAGGAAGGAGATGGCCCCCGGCTCGGTCCAGGGCTTGGCCAACCGGTCCAGCAGCACGGGCTGTTCGGCCCGGTTCAGGTTGCTGGTGAGCTCCTGCACCTGCTGATCGGTCAGCTCCCGGGCGCCTGCGGCACCGCCCATGCCGGCGAGCTGGGCGGGGATCTCGTCTCCGGTCGCGGTGACCGTACGGCCGAGCTCGCGCAGGCTGTGGTGGTAGGCGACGAGGGTCCAGTACGCGTCCCGGTGCTCTTCCGGCAGTTCGTACGCGCCCTGCAGCATCGCCGCCGCGGTGGCGACGGAGGCCCGACCCGCGGTGTGGCCCTGGGCCATTACGCCCAGGTAGCGGCGGCCCCGCCGGCCGCGAGGGCTGGTGTCGGGTTCGGCGAAGTACGAGTGGCGTGCGTCGAGACCGGCGGACGGGAACAACTGCACCTCCCGGCCGTAGAGCCGGCGCACCTGCTCCTCCGAACGGCGGATGGTCGCCGTCGACGCCACCACCTTCGGGCCTCGTCCCTCATGCACGCACAGGGACAGCACCGCCGACTCGTACAGCCCGGTGAGTGAGCCGAGCGGGCCGGCGAGCAGGTGGAGTTCGTCCTGGATCACCAGGCTGGGCGGGCGTCTGCCCGCTCCCCCGGCGCCGAAGAACCGTCCGGCTCTGGCCTCCCAGGCCAGACGCGCGAACTTGTCGACGGTGCCCAGGACGAAGGTCGGCGGTCGGTCGTAGAGATGGTCGTCGACGACGGCGACGGGCAGCTCCTCGTGGAAGAAACACTCGTCGCGCGGGCAGAAGAACGCGAAGGACGTGGCCGTGGCACGGATGCCGTAGTCGCCCCGGTCCGCGGACTTGGCGTGCGGCAGGATGCGCGTGCCGCACCAGGGGCAGCGGTCGAGAATGAAGGCCTCCCCCGGGTGCGCCGCGTCCCGCAGGTTGTCGAAAACCTGTTTCGCGTCCGCGTAGCGGTTGGGCACGGTGGTGTCGCCGACCCACAGACCGATGGTGAACGACTCGCTGCCAAGCCGTTGCGTGTCCGCATGGCGCAGCCGTTCCAGCGCGCAGACCATGGTGGCGGCACGCTGGAACTGCTGAGTGGTGAGCAGACTCAGGGTGTAGCGGCTGAGCACGGCGGTGCCGCCGCCGTCCTCCTGGAAGCGGCGCAGCACCATGACGAACGCGGCCAGCAGCAGGTACGCCTCGGTCTTGCCACCGCCCGTGGGAAACCAGATCAGGTCGACGGTGTCCCGGTCGGGGTGCCCCGGGTCCACCGCGCCGTCCAGCGCCAGCAGGAAGAAGGCCAGCTGGAAGGGACGCCACGCCGCTTTCGGGTCGGGGTCGGGTTCGAGAAGCACGGCCGTACGGCGTTCTCGGCGCTCACCGGCCTGGTCGCGCGCGCTGTGCCGCATTTGGAGCGCCATCGCCTGGTTCGCGATCCGGAAGGCGGCGAGGATCTCCGGGCGCTCCGGATCGCAGAGCGTCTCGATGCCGGATTCGATGCGCGTAACGGCGGCCTCGATCCTGGCCAGAATGCGGTCGGCGGCCGGGCGTCCCCAGGGCGGGACGTCGAGGGTGCGCTGCTCCTCGTACCAGGTCCGGTACCCGGTGGCGAACGCGCGGAGCTCCTTGCGCAGGTCGCCGACGGCCACCTGGCCGTCCGAGAGACAGGCCAGCCGCAGGACGGGCAGATCGGTCGGCCCGGCGGCCCGGACATCGGGAACATCGACGTGCGGCAGCAGCTCGGTCTTCAGCCCCACGACCCGCCCGTCGGCGAACACTTCGCCGACCGCGCACCCGTGACCGATGGCGTAGGTGCGGACGTGCCGGTACTGCAGGCGCAGCTCCTGCTCCTCCTCGTCCCGGCTGATCAACGTGGTGCTCGGATACTGACGGATCCGGCCGCCCGGCACGGTGACAGCCAGGCGCGCCTGGAACAGCATGCGGTCCCAGGGGGGTGTACACCGGTCCTTGTCACTGGCCCGGGCGGCGTTCACCAGGCCCACGGTAACGAGGTGACCTTCCCTGAACGACCGCCAGTGGACGGTCAGTTCGCCCTGCCCCCCGAAAACCTTGACGGGACTGTCGCCCTTGGGCCCGACGGTCCTGGTCTCCTCGGGCAGCGGCTCACGCCGCCACTGCCGGGCCCGCTCCCCCTGTTCGGTGAGGTAGCGGGCGGCGGAGCAGGTGACCTGCAGTTCCGTGGCGTCGGTGTAGAAGCTGATGCCCAGTGAGGAGGGCAACCAGGAATTGACGGAGGGCAGCGGGTCGACGGCCGGGTTCGTGTCCTCGCGGACCTCCTCCGTTCCCTGGCCCTCGTCCTCGTCCTCCATGTCGCCCGCCAGGCGCATTTGCCCGTGCAAGTCCGCATCACGCGGGTAGAGGGTGCCGACGAGGTACTGGCGGTCGGGCGGGAACAGCAGAACCTCACGTTCACCGTCCGCCGGACCCATCAGCTGCCTGCGCAGGTACGCGGTCAACTCGTCCCGTGGATCCATCGTGCCCCCCTTGCAGCGGCCGGTACGTGCGCGGCCGTTCCCACCCGGCGTCCCCACGCCGAGACCGGGGATCCTAGCGCCGATTCCGGTACGTCTGGGCCAGTTGTCGTATCCCCGTGGCACAGTCGTCCCATGGCAGGCATGACGCCGGGCTCCCGGGGGGACAGGGAGCAGGGGATGCGGCTGGCGCTGGGGGCGCTGCTGAGACGGCTGCGCGAGCTGGCCACGGACGGGGCGGTGACACGCGAGGAGTTCCTCGCAGCCGCCTCCGACCTCGGCCTGAGCGAGGACCAACTGATCCGTTTGTCAGATGAGTTGAGGAAATTCGGCATCAGGGTCGCGACTTCTCGCCGTCCGGCGACTGCGGCCGACAGCCGTTCGGCGCCGCTGCGGGCGACTAACGTGACCGGCGCAGCGACGGCGATCCGTGCTCCGATGCGGAACAGTACGACTCTCACCGGATCGGCCAGGGCGACCGCCGTGGGGCATACGGTCGAAAACCGGTCGCCCGGCCCGGCCAGGCCGTCACCGCGGGGCGAGAACCTGGGCCCGAGGATGACAGCGGTGCTGAGGCTGGCGCAGCGGTACGCCGACTGCGCAACCCCGGCCTCTCGTGTCGTACCGGGACTTGCGCGACTGTGCGGGCTAGACGACGACGAGACCGGCCGGCTGGCAGCAGCGCTGGCTGGTCCGGCATGCGTGGAGTCGCCGGTATCGGTCCGTCGACCCACCGCGCAGCCGCAGCAGGCCGGGTTCGACGCGACACGCACAAAACCACCACGCCCGGCGCCCAGCCGCGACGAGCAACCGCAGCAGGCCGGGCAGAAAGCGAAACGGGGTCTGGAGCCCTTGCCCGCCATCCCTGCCCAACCGTCCCCACCCATCGGAGAGAAGCGGTCGGCCGAGGTCTCCGCCGCCAGGTCGCTGCTCGCGGAACGCCGCTTTCTGCGCCGCCCTGCCAAACGCATCCTGACGGCACAGGAGGAAACCGGGCTGACCCTTCTGCTGCGCGGGTGGCCCACCACTTCAGGCTCCCCGGAGCCGACCGAGGAGGAACTCGCCGCCCTGCCACGCAGCGACGTCCGCCGCCAGGCCTACGAGGCTCTCGTCGAGCACAATCTGGGCCTTGTCCACGAGCTGCGCAAGAAATACACGGGCCAGGGCCTGGAGGACGAGGATCTGCTTCACCACGGCGTGCTCGGCCTGATGCACGCGATCTGCAAGTTCGACCCGGCCCGGGGCTTCAAGCTCTCGACCTACGCCTACCACTGGATCCGTCAGGCGATGACACGCGCGATCGCGGACTTCGGCAGCGCCATCCGCATTCCGGTGCACCTGCACGAGGAGATGCACAAGGTGGCCGCGGCCGAAGCCAAGCTGCACGCACTGGGCCGTACGGCCACCAAGGAGGCCGTCGCCGTTGCCACGGGTCTCACGGTGACCCGTGTGGCGGAGATCCGCGGTATCAGCAGGGTGACCGCCTCTCTCGACCGTGAGCTGTTCGAGGGCGCCAACCTCGGCGACGCCCTCTCCTACGACCTGCCTTCTCTAGGTCCCGAAGACCTGCTGTCCCCGCAGTGGTCGCGCGAGGACATCGAGCAAAGGCTGCTGAGCAAGCTCGACGCGAAGTCGGCGGACATCCTGCGGCGGCGCAGCGGCCTGATCGACCAGGAGGTGCAGACCCTCGATGCGATCGGTTCCGTGTACGGCGTCACCAGGGAACGGATCCGACAGCTGGAGACCAAGGCCCGCAACCGGTTGAAGGAGATCCTCACGGAGGAAGAGCAGGCCCCCTCACGCCCCGGCCCCAAGCAGCGGCCGAAGCGTCGCCCGCGCGCCGCGAGGCCGGTAACCCGCATGTTCCGGCCCTCGGCCGGAAACGACGGGCTCTCACCGGACGGGGTGAAGCTGGCCGCACAGCGCATGACGTCCCACCTCGGTCGGACTGCGCTCATCCGGCAGGCAGGACACCACGGTGCACGCATCATTCGTGCGATTGCGGACGGCAGACTCCCCGGTTCGGCGGCGTCCACACGACTGCGCAGGCTCCTCATGGAGTACCGACAGGACCTCGTTGGTCCCGGTCAGGGGCCTGCCGGCTGACAGGCCCCTGAGTAGGGTGTGCACATCGCACCGCGTGGGGAGGACGGTCCGTTGCCGCAGCTGGCTTTCGCCAACACCTTCTGGGACAAGTACGAGCAGCTGGAGAAGCCGGTCCGGGCAGGCGTACGGAAGGCGATGAAGAAGTTTCAGCAACTCACCGTCGCCGAACTGCGCGCCGACAAGGGTCTGCACCTGGAGTCCGTGGAGAACGCCCGTGATCCGCGCCTGCGGACCATCAGGATCACCGACTTCTGGCGGGGTGTCGTCCTCGCACCCGACGACGGCGGTGACACCTTCCTCCTGGTGAACGTCGTACAGCACGACAAAGCCTACGAATGGGCCGCCAAGCGGCTCTATACGGTCAACACCGCCACGCGCGGCCTGGAAGTCCGCAATGTCGTCGCCATCGAGCAGCTCACCCCGGTGCTGGAGCAGACTGCGACGAAGGTACAGGAGCGCTTGTTCGACGGCTTCTCGGACGCGTCCCTGACCCGGCTCGGCATCGACGCGGGAACGCTGCGCGCGGCCCGCACCATCACCGACAAAGCCCAGCTGGAGGCGTTCGCCTCACTGTTCCCCGAGGACCAGTTCGAGGTGTTGCAGTTCCTCGCCGAGGGGTTCGACGAAGACACGGTCTGGCGGGAGGTCGTAGCCGTACGCCGTCCTACGGACCCCGGGCCCTACGACCCCGACGACCTGTCGTCCGCCATCGCCAACACTCACAGCCGTATCACCGTGGTCACGGGAGCGGAGGAACTGGAGGACATCCTCACCAAGCCGTTCGCCGCCTGGCGCATCTTTCTCCACCCCACCCAACGCCGAGTGGCCTACCGGGCGACCTATACCGGCCCCGCCCAGGTCACCGGTGGCCCCGGCACGGGCAAGACCGTGGTGGCCCTGCACCGTGTGAAGCACCTGCTCCAGAGGTCGCCGCACGCAGGCAGGATCCTGCTCACCACGTACACGACCGCGCTGGCGAAGTCCCTCAGGGAGAGCCTCGCGCTGCTCTTGGAGGACGAGGCCCTGCTGAAGCGGGTCGATGTCACCACAGTCGACGCTCTGGCCCGGGACGTCGTGCGCCGCCGCCGTGGCTCGGTGCCCCGGTTGTGCGACGACGCCGACGAACGCTTCCGCTGGCGCAAGGTCCAGCAGAACCTCGGGCTGGAGTGGAACGAGCAGTTCCTCTCCCAGGAATACCGGCATGTGGTGCTCACCCAGTCGATCTCCACCGAGGACGAGTATCTGCGAGTGGTGCGGCGCGGCAGGGGGTCGGCCCTGGGACCGGTCAAGCGGACGCAGGTGTGGCGGGCCATGAGGATGTTCGAGCAGGGCCTGCGCAAGGACGGGAAGTGCACCTACCTGCAGTTGTGCGCGGAGGCCGCCAGACTCTTGGGCGAACCAGGGGCGGGTGACCCGCCGTACGCCCATGTCGTGGTCGACGAGGCACAGGATCTGCACCCGGTCCAGTGGCGGGTCCTGCGCGGAGCCGTCGCACCGGGGCCCGACGACCTGTTCATCACGGGGGACCCGCACCAGCGCATTTACGACTCACGTGTCTCGCTGGGTTCTCTCGGTATCCCGGTCGCGGGCCGTTCCAGCCGGCTGCGCATCAACTACCGCAGCACGGAGGAGATCCTCCGCTGGGCAGCGGCCCTGATGGAGGACGAACCGGTGGAGTCACTGTCGGGCGACGGCAAGGACTCACTTGCCGGTTACCGTTCCCTCCTGCACGGCCGTCGGCCCGCGCTGAGGGGTTTTGGAAGTGAGGACGCCGAGCTGAACGCGGTCGTCGCGAAGATCCGCGAGTGGGTCGCAGGCGGCGCGGCGCCGGCGGAGATCGCGGTAGCCGCCCGTTTCCACCAGACGCTGGACAAGGTCAAGGCGCGACTGGAACGCGCCGGGCTGCCCGCGGTCCTGGTCAGGGAGGGACCAGGGCAGCAGGACGTGGGGGTGCGGCTCGCCACTCTGCACGCGATGAAAGGCCTGGAGTTCCGGTGCGTTGCGGTGATCGGCGTGACGGCAGGCACCTTCCCGTTCCCGCCGGCCGTCACACCACCGGATGTGGACCGACTGCAGCACGAGGCGGACATGCTGGCCGAACGCTGCCTTCTCTTCGTGGCCTGCACACGCGCACGCGAGGAACTGTACGTGTCCTACACAGGCAGGAGCAGTCGTTTCCTTCCCGCAGCAGCTGACATTGAGGGCTGATCTCCCGGTTCCCGTATCGGGTCCGGAGGACCGGGGCCAGCGGAATCCTGAAGGACCGTCCCGGTCCGAAACCCGGCAGGGCCCCAGCGGCAGACGAGCCGCGCTGTACGCCGGGTTCTGTCTCCGGTGGGCCTCGCGGCCCGCCGGGAGGCGGCCATCCATCTGGGACCGGTGTCGCCACCGGCCTCGTGCGGTCTACCCGCGGACTCGGGCGGGCCGCCCTCGAACATCCGCGCAGGGCCGCCGCCCCTCGTCGGGACGGCAGCCCCTCTTGACCTTGCTCCGGGTGGGGTTTACCGAGCCGCCCAGGTCACCCTGGGCGCTGGTGGTCTCTTACACCACCGTTTCACCCTTACCGAGGGCCGTGGGGCCCCCGGCGGTCTGCTTTCTGTGGCACTTTCCCGCGGGTCGCCCCGGGTGGGTGTTACCCACCACCCTGCCCTGTGGAGCCCGGACGTTCCTCGGCGGGTTCCCCGGAGGGACTCCGCCGCGACCGCCCGCACGACTCGTCTGCCGTGCCGCCCATGCTACCGGCCGTGGGGGACGGCCGCGCTTGACCTTGTCGCGACGTCAATGTGTTGACTCGGGTCCATGAGAATCGGCGAGCTGGCCGCCCTGGCGGGGGTCACCACCCGCACCGTGCGGCACTACCACCGGCTGGGGCTGCTGCCCGAGCCCACGCGGCGCGCGAACGGCTACCGCGAGTACGGGCTGCGCGACGCGGTGCTGCTGGCGCGGGTGCGGCGGCTGACCGAGCTGGGGCTGAGCCTGGACGAGGTGCGCGACGTCCTGGCCGACGACGCGGGACGCGAGCTGCACGAGGTGCTGACCGAGCTGGACGGCGACCTGGCCCGGCAGGAGGAGGCGCTGCGCGAACGCCGGGCCCGCGTCCGTGAGCTGCTGCGGCTGGCCGAGCGCGGCGAGCTGCCCGCCGAGGGGCCGGTCTCCCCCGAACTGGCCGCGCTCTTCGGGGAGATGGCCCGGGCCACGGCGGACCTGCCCGGTCCCGAGCCGGCGATGGCGGCCAGGGAGCGGGAGCTGCTGGCCCTGATCGAGACGACCGCGCCGCCCGAGGCCCGTCGGGAGCTGTTCGCCGCGCTGGGGTCCATGGGCGGCGACCCGGCGGCGGTCGCCCGGATGTACGAGGTGTACGCCCTGCTGGACGCGCTGGCGGAGGCCGACGCGGACGATCCGCGCGTGGCGGAGGCGGCGCGGGCGGTGGCGGACTCCGTGCCCGAGGAGGTGCTGGAGGGGATCGGGGACGTCCCGTCCGACGAGGACCTCTCGGGCGGTTTCGCCGAGGCGTTCTTCGCCGACCTCTCCCCCGCCCAGGCGGAGGCCCTGCGGCGGGCGATGCGGCTGCTGGCGGAGCGTGCCCGGTGAGGCGGGCGAGGTGGGCCGCGGCGGCGGTGCTGCCGCTCGAGCTGGTGTTGGTGGTCTGCCTGGTGGCCGGGGTGCGGGTGCCGGCGCCGGTGGTCGTGGCCGCGGAGGCGGCGGTGGGGTGCGTGCTCGCCGCGGAGGCGGTGGTGCTGGGACGCGCGTGGCGGCGGGCGCGCGGGCGGGGGCTGCGCGGCCGGGAGGCGGTGCGCGAGGCCGTGCGGGCCGCCGTGCCCGCCCCGGTGCGGCGGCTGGTCGTGCACGAGCTGCGGGTGGCGGCGAGCCTGGCCCGGTGGGCGGCCCGGCGCCCGCACGGGGTGGGCGCGGGGGACACGGCCGTGCCGTACGCGGGCGGGCAGGCGCCGATGATGTACGGGCTGCTGTTCGTGGCCGTGGTGGAGACGGTGGGCATGGCGGTGCTGCTGGCCCCCTTCCCCGCGGCGCACCTGGTCGTGCTGGTGCTGGACGTGTGGGGCGTGGTGCTGGCGCTGGGGCTGCACGCGGCCTGCGTGGTGCGTCCGCACGTGGTGGGCGCGGACGGCTCGCTGCGGGTGCGGTACGGCGCGCTGGTGGACGTGTGGGTCCCCGCGGGGCGGATCGTCTCGGCGCGGGTCGAGCACCGCTTCCCGGACGGGCGTCTGATCCGGGTCGACGACGGGGTGCTGGATCTGGTCGTCGCGGGGAGGACCACGGTGACGGTGGAGCTGGACGCCCCCGTGGAGGTCGTCCGTCCGCTGGGCGGGCGGGAGCGGGCGCGGGTGCTGCGCTTCTGTGCCGACGACCCCCGGGCGGCGGTCGCGGCGCTGCGGGAGGCGGGCGGACGCAGGCCCCTGCCGGCCGGCTGATCCGGCGGCGGGCCCGGCCCCTCGGGGAGCGGCCCGGGCCCGTGTGTCGCCGGGTGTCCGTCGGGACTTCCTCACTTCCTCTTCTTCTTGTCGTCGAACATCTCCTCGCGGGTGGACTCCCCGGTGCTGCGGTCCTCCACCTCGCCGCCGGACTTGGCCGGGTCGGCCCCGATCGCCTCGCGGGCGGCCTCGCCGCCGGTGCTGCGGTCGCCGAGGTCCGCGCCGGAGCGCGGCATCCCCTCGCTGCCCCGGACGTTCCCGGTGCCCTTCTGCCGGGTTCCCTTGCCGGGCTTCTCGTGGGGGGTGTCCTCCTCCTTGGCGCGCCGTCCCGCCGCGGCCGGGTCGACGCGGCCCTTGGCCGTCTCCCCGGAGATGTGACGGACGTGCTCCCGGGCGGTCTCCTTCATCTTCTCGTCGCGGTTCTCGCTCTCCCTGGCCATGATCACCCCTGTTCTCCCGGCCGTCCGGGGCAACCCGAACAGCACACATATGACTACTTCATTCGCATATCGGGTTTTTCCGGCGCTCGGGTGCCCGTCGGCGGGGTCCGTATGCCTGTCGTCGCCCACTCGACCCGACACGGGCGGCTACACCGACCGCGTCTCGCCGCTGCGGTCCAGGTACGCCTCGACCGTCCGGCCCTCCAGGGCCGCCACGACGCGCCGGTGCAGGTCGTGGACCTGTTCGGCGTCCTCGGGGCGGACGGAGGGGGCCACCGTGTCCCGGACCAGGTCCGCCGCCCGGCGCACCTCGGCGACGTCCTCCTCCGCGCGCACGGCCACCGCCAGGTCGCGCAGCATGCGCAGCAGGGCTCCCAGCACGGTGGGCTCGGCGGACGCGTAGCGCCGGAGCTGCCCGCAGGCCAGGTCGAGGTAGTACCGCAGGTCGCGGTCCGGTACGACCGCCCGTCCGACGCCGTCCCGGTCCTCGTGCACGGTCGCCCCCAGCCGGCTTCCGGCGACCCTCACCAGCAGGTCGGCCATGTGTCCCACGGCGGTGCAGGCGGTCTGCGGGTCGTTGATCCCCGGCGACACCGCCTTGACCGCGATGTCCTCCAGTTGCCGGAAGCCGAAGGCCACGTCCTGCTCCAGGGTCCGCTCGTAGCCGAGCACCAGGAGCCCCTCGACCAGGTCGGCGGCGCCCGCCTCGTCGGGGTACGGGGCCGACGCTCCCGTCGAGGGGTCGCGCGCCCACACGACGGCGATCGGATTGCCGGAGACGACCAGGTCGCCGGGGCGGACGAGGAGCCACACCACGGCACCGGCCCGGCGGGCCCCCTCCACGAGCTCCTCGACGCGGACCGACCGCACGAAGCCACTGCTCCGCCCGTGCACCGTCGTGCCGGGCACCCGGTCCGGCGGCTCGCCCGGGGAACGCCGGGGCGGGTCGGTGCGGGCCGGGTAGAACATCCTGATCGCCTCGTCGGTCTCGTCGTGGACCGACAGCATCATGGAGTCCACCCGCACCTCGCGGACGATGTGGGTCAGGAACCCCAACACGGCGGCCAGCGAGGCGATGCCGAGCGTGGCGGCGACGAACAGCGCGACGGCGGGCACCGGCCGCTTCGCGTCCAGGAAGGCCAGGGCCGTCAGGGTGAACACGGCCGTGGAGATCAACACGGTCAGGACGGTCTTGATGGTCCGGTCGCGCGCGTACCGCCGCAGCAGGCGCGGGGAGAACTGTTGGGAGGCGAGTTGCAGCGTCACCACGGTGATGCTGAACGTCACGGTGGTCACCGTGACGGCCCCGGTCGCCAGCGCCTGCAGCGCCGTGGAGGCGGAGTCGTTGTCGCCGGGCCACAGGCCCGAGAGCGGCGTGCCGCGCTCGGGCCTGATCCGTCCCAGCACCAGCGCCACGGCGAAGGCGCACAGGCCTCCCGCGGCGGGCCACGTCCACAGGGGCGTGCGGGCCTTCTCGGCGTGGGGCGTTCCAGGAGGACGGAAGGGTTTCACCCTGACCGACTTACCGCGTCGCCGGAGGCCGACACCGGCATCCGGAGCCGGTGCGTCCGCGTGGCGGACGTACGCTGCTGGACGCGCCGGAACCGGCGGCGCGCGTACCACCCCGTGAGGAGAACCACCGTGCTCGTACTGCTGCCACCGTCCGAGGGCAAGGCCACCGGCGCCTCCGGTCCCGCGCTCGACCTGGACGCGCTGTCGCTGCCGGGGCTGACGGCCGCGAGGGAGGCGGTGCTGGAGGAGCTGGTGGCGCTCTGCTCGGCCGACGAGGACAAGGCGCGCGAGGTGCTCGGGTTGAGCGAGGGGCTGCGCGGGGAGGTGGCCCGGAACGCCGCGCTGCGGACGGCTCCGACGCTGCCCGCCGGCGAGGTCTACACCGGCGTGCTCTACGACGCGCTGGACCTGGCCGGCCTGGACGCGGCGGCGCGGGAGCGGGCCGAGCGCCGGCTGCTGGTGTTCTCGGGGCTGTGGGGCGCGGTGCGGATCACCGACCCGATCCCGCCCTACCGCTGCTCGGGCGGGGTGAGACTGCCGGGGCTGGGGAGCCTGGGCCGGTACTGGCGGGAGCCGCTGGCGTCGGTGCTGCCCGAGGCGGCCGGCGACGGGCCGGTGCTGGACCTGCGGTCGTCGGCGTACGGCGCGATGTGGAAGCCGGCGGGCGACCTGGCCGAGCGGACCGCGACGGTGCGGGTGCTCCAGTCGAAGGTCGTCGACGGCGTGGAGAAGCGGTCGGTGGTCAGCCACTTCAACAAGGCCACCAAGGGGCGGATCGTCCGGGCGCTGCTGGAGGCGGGCGCGGAGCCGGCCGGTCCGGCGGAGCTGGCCGAGGTGCTGCGCGGGCTGGGTCACACGGTGGAGGTCGAGCCTCCGGCGAAGCGCGGCACGCCCTGGCGGCTGGACGTCGTCGTCACCGAGCTCTGACGGCACCCCGGCGGAAGCCCGACGGCCCGCTGTTGCACAGTGCGCAACGGCCGTTGCGGCATGTGGCGGGCGGCGGCAGGATGGCGCCCATGACCGCCGCCCCGTCCGTCCCCCCGCCCTCCGTGCTGGGCCTGGGGCCCGTGCTCCCGGTCGTCGTCCTGGACGGTCTCGCCCCCGGGGACGCGGTGCCGCTGGCGCGGGCGCTGGTGGCGGGCGGCCTGCCCGCGGTCGAGATCACGCTGCGGACGCCGGGGGCCGAGGAGGCGGTCCGCCGCGTCGCGGCGGAGGTGCCCGAGGCCGTGGTCGGGGCGGGCACGGTGCTGACGCCGGAGCACGTGGCGTCGGCCGTGGACGCGGGCGCCCGCTTCCTGGTGAGCCCCGGCTGGACGGATCGGCTGCTGGAGGCGGCGCGGGCGTCGGGCGTGCCGTTCCTGCCCGGGGTGTCGACCGCGTCGGAGGTCATGGCGCTGCTGGAGCGCGGGGTGACGGAGATGAAGTTCTTCCCGGCCCGCGCGGCCGGCGGCCCGGCGTATCTGGCGGCCCTGGCCTCGCCGCTGCCGCGGGCCCGCTTCTGCCCGACCGGCGGTGTCGGCCCCGACTCCGCGCCGGACTACCTCGCCCTGCCCAACGTCGCCTGTGTCGGCGGCAGTTGGATGCTGCCGCCGGAGGCGGTGCGGACGCGGGACTGGCCCCGGATCGAGCGCCTGGCCCGCGAGGCCGCCCGGCTCGGCGCGCACGCCGGGCCGGGCCCGCGCCCCGGCGGTCTCAGCGCAGGTGACCGGTGTCGTTGAGCAGCCGCAGCGAGGCGTTGCCGTCGGCGTAGTACGCCACCGCCGACAGGGACGCGGCCGACAGCTCCATCCGGA
This sequence comes from Streptomyces macrosporus, assembly GCF_039533145.1. Lineage (NCBI taxonomy): Bacteria > Bacillati > Actinomycetota > Actinomycetes > Kitasatosporales > Streptomycetaceae > Streptomyces > Streptomyces macrosporus. Next base: position 347,238 of record NZ_BAAASZ010000020.1, on the reverse strand, counting down.
ACAGCGACTCGGGCGGGGCGCCCAGCGCCAGCCGCACCAGCACCTTGATCGGCGTGACGTGGGAGACCACCAGCACCGTCCGGCCCGGGTACCGGTCGAGGATCCGGTCGCGGGCGCGTTCGACGCGGCGGGTGACGGAGGCGAAGGACTCGCCGCCGGTGGGGGCCGCCTCGGGGTCGGCGAGCCAGGCGTCCAGGTCCTCCGGGTGGCGCTCGCGCACCTCGGCGAAGCTCAGCCCCTCCCAGGCGCCGAAGTCGGTCTCGCGCAGGTCCTCGTCGACCTCGACCTTCAGGCCGAGCCGCGCGGCGACGATCCGGGCCGTCTGGCGGCAGCGGGTCAGCGGCGAGCTGACCACCTCCTGGACGGTGCCGCGCGCCGCGAGCGCCGCGGCGGCGGCCTCGGCCTGCCGCAGTCCGGCCTCCGAGAGCGCGGGGTCGGTGCCGCCGCTGCCGGAGAACTTCTTGAGGGGGGTGAGCGGCGTCTCGCCGTGCCGCAGCAGCACGACGGTGGTGGGGGCGCCCAGGTCGGGGCCCCAGCCCGCGTGCGGGGTCCTCGGCTCGGTCCGCGCGGCGAGGGCGGTGGGGTCGGCCGAGGTGCCCGGCGCCGGGTCCGGGGCCGTCCCGCCGGTGCGGGAGACGCCGTCGCGCACGGCCTGCCGCACGGCGGCGCGGGCCGCCGCCCGTGCCTCGGCGGAGCTCTCGGCCGTGGCCGGGGCGGCCTCGGCGCGGGCGTCGGCGTCCCCCGCGGCGAGTTCCGCCGTCGAGGCGGACGGCTGCCAGGTCCCGCCGCGGCGGCCGGCGTCCATGGCCTCGTTGGCGAGCCGGTCCGCGTGCTTGTTCCGCTCGCGCGGGATCCACTCGTAGGAGACGGCGTCGGGCGGGAGGATCGAGGCGGCCTCCGCGGCCAGCGGGCGCAGGTCGGGGTGCTTGATCTTCCAGCGGCCCGACATCTGCTCGACGACCAGCTTGGAGTCCATCCGGACCCGCACCGTCGCCTCCGGGTCGAGCGCGCGGGCCGCGCGCAGGCCCGCGATCAGGCCGCGGTACTCGGCGACGTTGTTGGTGGCGGTGCCGATGTACTCGGCCGTCTCCGAGAGGGCCCGACCCGTCCGGGCGTCGCGGACCACCGCGCCGTACCCGGCCGGGCCGGGGTTGCCGCGGGAGCCTCCGTCGGCCTCGACGACGAAGGACCGGGGGGACTCGGGAGACCCCGTCATCACAGGCCGGACTCGGGGGTGCGGACCAGGATGCGGCGACAGTTCTCGCAGCGCACCACCGAGTCCGCCGGGGCCTGGCGGATCTCGTTGAGCTCGGTGATGTTCAGCTCCAGGCGGCAGCCCTCGCAGCGCCGCTGGTACAGGCGCGCCGCGCCGACGCCGCCGTGCTGCGCGCGCAGCTTGTCGTAGAGCCCGATCAGGTCGGCCGGAACCGAGCCGGCCACGACCTCGCGCTCCTTGGTGATCGTGGCGGTCTCGGCGTCGATCTCCTCCAGCGCGGCGTCGCGCCGCGCCACCGCGTCGTCGATCCTGGCCTGGACGGACTCGACGCGCCGGGTCAGCTCCGCGACCCGCTGCTGCACGGCCTCGCGGCGCTCCATGATCTCCAGGACGACGTCCTCCAGGTCGCTCTGGCGCTTGGCGAGGGAGGCGATCTCCCGCTGGAGGTTCTCCAGGTCCTTGGGGGAGGTGATCGCGCCGGAGTCGAGCCGGTCCTGGTCGCGGGCGGCGCGCTTGCGCACCTGGTCCACGTCCTGTTCCGCCTTGGTCTGCTCGCGGGCGGTGTCGCTCTCCTGCGTCTGTGCGGCGACCAGCAGGTCGCGCACCTGGGTGAGGTCGGCGTTCAGGCTTTCGAGTTCGGCGTGCTCGGGCAGGTTCTTGCGCCGGTGCGCGAGCTGGGTGAGCCGCAGGTCGAGGGCCTGGACGTCGAGAAGACGGATCTGGTCGGCTGGCTCGGCGTTCAGTTGGGGGCTCCTGTGTCGGTGGTGGGTGCGGCGCCGTCGGCGGGGGCGGACGCCGCGTGGGTGGTCCAGGGGTCGGTGACGGTGCGGGAGACGTGGACGCGCAGTCCCCAGCCGTGCCGTTCGGACACCGCGTCGAGTTCGGCGGCGGCCTGCTCGCACCAGGGCCACTCGGTGGCCCAGTGCGCGGCGTCCACCAGCGCCGGTCCCCCGTCGAGGGCACCGTGCTGGACGGCCTCGGAGGCCGGGTGGTGCCGCAGGTCGGCGGTGACGTAGGCGTCGACGCCGGCCGCGCGCACCTCGTCGAAGAGGCTGTCGCCGGAGCCGCCGCAGACCGCGACCGTGCGGATCGGGCGCTCGGGGTCGCCGGCGGCGCGGACGCCCTGCGCGGTGGCGGGCAGGCCGGCGGCCACCCGGCGGACGAACCGGGCCAGCGGCTCGGGCGCGTCCAGTTCGCAGATCCGGCCGAGTCCGCGCCGGCCGGTGGGGTCGGCGGGGTCGGGCACCAGCGGTGCCACGACCCGCAGGCCGATGGCCCCGGCGAGGGCGTCGGAGACGCCGGGGTCGGCGCGGTCGGCGTTGGTGTGGGCGACGTGCAGGGCGATGTCGTTCCGGATCAGGGTGTGGACGACGCGGCCCTTGAAGGTGCCCGCCCAGACCGTGTTGGTGCCGCGCAGGTAGAGGGGGTGGTGGGTGAGGAGCAGGTCGGCGCCGAGCTCCACCGCCTCGTCGGCGATCTCCCGTACGGGGTCGACGGCGATCAGCACCCGGTTCACCTCGGCGTCGGGGTCGCCGCAGACCGTTCCGACGGCGTCCCATCGCTCGGCCCACTCGGGGGGCCACAGGTCGTCGAGCGCGGCGATGACATCGGAGAGTGCAGGCACGGGTGAGAGGTTACCTTCCGTCCGCCCCGGAGTGCCGGGTCGGAGGCCCGCCGGCCCGCCGGAGCGCCCGGCGGGCCGGCGGGGCGTCCCGTCTCCGCGCCGGATGGAGCACACCGCGTCCCGCTTCCCCTCGCGAATCCGTACACCGTCCCCCGAACGTGTGAAGGCTCCCGGCTGTCGCCGCCCGGCCGGGAAGGCGAAAACTAGCGTCGCTACCGGAGGTGATGGGTCGATGACTGTCTGTGCTGTCGACACCGTTCCGGGGAACGGCGGGAGGGCGGCGCCCACCGGTTTCGCGATCGCCGCGGACGGCTCCTACGCGGCCAGGCTGACGGTGGCCGAGGGAGGCGGGGGGTGGATCCCCGAGCGCTGGACGCTGGACGGCCCCGAGCCGTACGCGGTGCCGCTGCCGGGGCCGCGGCCGGAAGGGCCCGGCACCCAGGTGCTGCCGCTGCCCGACGGACGGGTGCTGATCTGCCGCAGGGCCGCCGACCGGCACCACCTCGCACTGCTCTACCCCTCCGGCCCGCGCACCGGCGAGCTTCCCCTCGGCTCGGTGGAGTCCGAGCGTCTGACGCTGCTGCCGCCCGCCCCGGACGGCCTGTCGGTCCACGCCCTCTCCCCCGGCCGTTCCGGCGGGCGCGGCACGGCGGTGTGGCTGGTGCACGGCGGCTCCTACGGCCCGGAGCCGGTGGCCGAGGTGCCCGGGCGCTGTTCGGGCGGCACCTGGCTGGACCGGGAGGGGCGGCTGCTGGCGCTGGACCGCACCGACGCCTCCGGCCGCACCAAGGCCGTCGTCGTCGACCTGGAGCGCGGCGAGGTCTCCCCGCTGTTGCAGATCACCGACGACAGCGACGACCGGCTGCTGCTCGCCGACCCCGACAGCGGGCTGCTGCTCGTGCGGTCCGACGCCCCGGGCGAGACGCGGCTGGGCTGGGGGGTGCTCGGCAGCCACCGGCCCGTGCGCTTCCCCGAGGCGCTGCGCCCGCAGGGGGTGGCGCTGACCCCGTTCGCCATCCAGCCCGGTCAGGCGCTGGTGCCGGAGGGCTGCGCGGTGGCGCTGCGCGTGGACGGGCCGAACGGGACGTGGGTGGCCGTGTGGCGGCCCACGCAGCGGAGGCTGCGGCATCTGGCGGCTCCGCAGGGGTGGCTGCGGGGCTCGGGGCTGTGGACGGTGGACGGGGAGCTGCGGTTGCCGTACTCCACCGACCACACGCCGTGCGGGCTGGCCCGGATCGCGGTGCCGGCCCCGGAGCCCGAGCCGCTGCCGAGGCCGCGTCCGGAGCCGGTGGCGGAGGGGGCCGGGGCGGTGCCGCGGGGGCCGTCCGCGGCGGGCGAGGAGAGCGGATCGTTCACCGTGTTCACGCTCCGCTCGGTGGCGCGCACGCCGGTTCCGCTGCAACAGGCGCCGTTGGCCCGGACCGCCGCGGAGCGAAGATCGTAGAACTACTACGATCCGGTCGGGTACGGAGGGAACCGACCGGATTCACGGAGTAGTTGGCGATGTCCCAGGCCCACGGCCCGATCCAGAGCCCGACCCAGATCACGACCCCGAACCCGAACCAGAGCACGCCCGGCGGCACGGCGGGCGCCCGCCCGAGCGGCGAGACCGCCGAGAGCCGAGGCAGGCACCGGGGTCCGGCCGCCGTCGGCGAGGAGGCGACGGTGCCCGCGCAGGGCCGCCACCGCCGCCCCGCCGCGCAGGAACAGGTCGGCTAGGCCCGGCCCCGCCGGACGGCGGGACCGGCCGGACGCGCTACGCGTGGTGGACGACGGTGTCGGCCAGGACGGGGGCATCGTCGCGCTCGACCGCGGTGACGGACGCCTTCAGGCGGGTGTCGTCCTGCCGCCAGACGCGGATGCGGAGGGTCTCTCCGGGGAAGACCACCCCGGCGAAGCGGGTGCCGTAGGCGCGCACCCGGTCGGTCTCGCCGTCCAGCACGGTGTCCACCACGGCCTTGAGCGTCATGCCGTAGGTGCACAGCCCGTGGAGGATCGGCCGGTCGAAGCCCGCGGCGCGGGCGAAGTCCGGGTCGGCGTGGAGGGGGTTCCAGTCCCCCGACAGCCGGTACAGCAGCGCCTGGTCCTCGCGGACGGGCCGGGTGAGGACCAGGTCCGGCTCGCGGCCGGGCGGATCCGTGCGGACGGACGGGCCGCGCTCGCCGCCGAAGCCGCCCTCGCCGCGGACGAAGATCACGGCGTCGCAGCTCCACAGCGGCCCGTCGCCGTCGGCGACCTCCGAGCGCAGCGTGATGACGGCGGCCTCGCCCTTGTCGTGGACGGCCGTGATCCGGGAGGTCTGCCGGGCCCGGCCGTTCACCGGGACCGGCCGGTGGAGGGTGAGGGACTGGCCGCCGTGCAGGACGGAGGCCAGGTCGACGTCGACGCCCGGCGCGGAGAGCCCGTCCAGCAGCGTCAGCCGGCCGCCGGCGACGGTGGCGAAGCTGGGCAGGACGCGCAGCCTGCTCTCCAGGGTGTAGCGCAGCTCCAGCGGGTCGGTGGCGGGGGTGCCCGCGCCGATCCCCAGGTGGTAGAGCTGCACGTCCCGGTGGCCCCAGGCGAGTTCGGTGGTGACCGGCTCGGCGGCGAGGGCCTTGGCGGCGTCGATGGGCATGGAAGCTCGCTCCTCGGCGACCACGGGTGGAAAGGTGGGCAGGGGCCGCGGCCCGCCCCCGGCCGTACCGGAAGCGGGGAGGCGTTCCGGCCCGGCGGCTTGCCTGTGCGGGTCTTACCTGTATAGCGCACATACCGTGGCGGGACCGTGTCGAGCCGGCCGGTCCCTCTCCCCCACCCCCCGTGACCGGCCCGGCGGGGCGGTGCGGCACCATGGGCCGCGGCACCGGGCCGGACGGACCGGGTGGGCCGGTCGGATCGGGTCGGGGAGGTCGTCGATGGAGGAGTCCGTCAAGCCCGCGGCGGACGTGGTCGCCGCGTTCGAGGCGGCGAAGGGCTTCATGCCCGTCGACGAGGGGATGGCCCTGTACGCCGCCGCCCGCGAGGCGGCGCGGCTGGGGCTGCCGCTGCTGGAGATCGGCACGTACTGCGGACGTTCCACGATCCTGCTGGCCGACGCCGCCCGGCGCGCGGAGGGGGACGTGACGGTCCTGACCGTCGACCACCACCGGGGCAGCGAGGAGCAGCAGCCGGGCTGGGAGTACCACGACCCGGAGCTGGTCGACCCGGAGGTCGGTCTGATGGACACCCTCCCGACCTTCCGCCGCACCCTGCACGCGGCCGGGCTGGAGGACCACGTGATCGCGCTCGTCGGCCGCTCGCCGCGGATCGCGTCCGTGTGGGGCGGGAAGCTGGGGCTGGTCTTCGTCGACGGCGGCCACACCGACGAGCACGCGAACGCCGACTACGAGGGCTGGGCGCCGCACCTGGCCGAGGGCGGGCTGCTCGTCGTCCACGACGTGTTCCCGGACCCGGCCGACGGCGGGCAGGCGCCGTACCGGATCTACCGGCGGGCCCTGGAGTCCGGTGCCTTCGCCGAGGTCTCCGCGGTCCGCTCGCTGCGCGTTCTGCGGCGCACGGGTCCGGGCGTCTGACGCCCGCCGCTACGATCTGCGGTCATGTCCCTCGGCAGACGGCTGTTCATCGTCCTCGCGGTCCTGCTGCCCGTCTGCCTCGTGGGCTGGTCGGCGTGGCAGGCGGCGCGACGGACGGACGCCGGACCCGCGCCCGGGCGGCCCCCCTCCCCGGCGTCCGCCGCCCCGTCGGCCGGCGGCGACGCGCGGGAGCCGTCCGGAGGGCCGGGGGCGTCCGCGGAACCGGACGGGGACGGCCGGCCGCTGCGGGGCGCGGTGATCGTGCTCGACCCCGGGCACAACCCGGACAACCGCGAGCACACCCGGGAGATCGCGCGCCGGGTCGACATCGGCACGGGCCGCAAGGAGTGCGACACCACCGGAACGGCCACGGACTCCGGTTACGCGGAGGCGCTGTTCACCCTCGACGTCGCGCGCCGCGCCCGCGCCGTCCTCGAAGAGCGGGGCGCCACGGTGGAGTTCACGCACGACGGGGACCGGCCGTACGGGCCGTGCATCGACGAGCGCGCCCGGGTCGGGAACGAGGCGGGGGCCGACGCCGTGGTCTCCGTGCACGCCGACGGTTCGGCCGTCGGCGACCGGGGCTTCCACGTGATCCTCCCGGCGCGGGTGACGGAGGGGGCCGCCGACACCACGCGGATCACGGGTCCGTCACGGCGGTTGGGCGAGCGCCTGGCCGACGCCTTCGCCGAGGCGACCGGCTTCGAACCGGCGGAGTACCTGGGTTCCTCCACGGCCGACACCGGGCTGGTGACCCGCGGCGACCTGGGCGGGCTCAACCTGTCCCGGGTGCCCAAGGTGTTCCTGGAGTGCGGCAACATGCGCGACCCCCACGACGCCCGGCGGTTCACCGACCCGGAGTGGCGGGAGCGCGCGGCCCGCGGCATCGCCGACGGCATCACGGCCTTCCTGCGGGACGCGGACGACCGTTACGACGGTGAGACGAACAAGACGGACCCGCCGGACCGCGCCGGGCGTCCTTCCGTACGATAGGGCCCGCCCCCGTCTGACCAGACCATGACGAAACCGATTAAGGATATTACGTGAACATCCGCTCGCTCACCCGAAGCGATGGCGCGGTAATCGGAGCAGCGGTGCTGCTGTTCATCGCCTCCTTCCTCTCCTTCTTCCAGGCGGAGGACGACAACTGCACCGGGACCTGCTCGTTCAACACCTGGGAGCCCGCCCTCTTCCCGCTGCTGCCGACCGTGACGATCGCCGGTCTGGCCGCCGCGGCCCTGCTCGCCCTCGGGCACATGCTCCCCGGAGAGCGGAAGGTCCTCGGGCTCGGTCTCGACCAGTGGGGCACCGCGCTGGCGGTCTTCGTCGGCTGGTCGGCCCTGTGGTCGGCCTTCTCCGACCTCGTGCCCGAGGTGGACACCGGCTACGGGAGCGCCAACGACGGGGTGGAGCTGGGCGTCGGCGCCTGGCTGACCCTCATCGGCGGCCTGGTCATGGCGGTCTTCGCGGTCCTGGGCAACACCGTGCCGGCGCTCAAGGGCGCGCTGCTCCCGGCCCCCTCCCCGCGGGCGGCGGCCCCGAACCCCTACGGCCCGGGCCCGCAGCCGGGCGGGTACGGCTACCCGGGCGGCCCGCAGCCGGGCGGGTACGGCTACCCGGGCGGTCCCCAGCCGGGCCACCCGCAGCCGGGTCACCCGCAGCCCGGTCAGCCCCAGCCGGGCGGGTACGGCGGTGGCGGGCCGGCCCCGGCGGCGGCCGGCGCCCCCGACCCGAACTTCCAGCCGTTCTGGTTCGCCGTGCCGGTCGCGCGCCCGCTGTTCCCGGAGGACGGCTCGCCCAACCCGATCGCCGAACTGGCGCCGGGCACCTGGTACCTGGCGGTCGAGCAGCGCGGCCAGGCGCTGGTGGCGCAGACGCAGGACGGCCGCCGCGGCGTCCTGCAGGACACCTCGGGCATCCAGCGCGGCTGACGCCCCCGCCGGCGTCCGGCGGCACACACACCCACGGCCCTCCGCCCCGCTCGGGCGGAGGGCCGTGGCCGTCCTCCGGCCCCGCGCCGCACACCGTCGCGCACCATACGCCACATTTCCCGACAGCAGCCTCAACAGGCGCTCAAAAAGGGCGAGTTGGGTTTGTCCACGACACAAGCGGCAACCCGGAGCACATGGTCACTACTGTCAGACGGCGCTACGGAGGCAACCAGGCCGCCGCGGTGATCCGGGTCGTCGCGGACATCGTCGCGGCCGTCATCGGCCTCTGGATCCTGCTGTACGTGCTGGACGCCAACCGGGGCAACGACCTGGTGGTGTTCGTCCAGGACTCCGCCCGCTGGCTGGCGGGCTGGTCCCACGACCTGTTCGACCTGGAGCCCGGCTGGTTCCAGGTGCTGATCAACTACGGAATCGCGGCGGTGGCCTATCTGTTCCTGGGCCATCTGCTGGCGGCCCGGGTCCGTCGGTACTGACGGCCCGGGCGGCTGTGGGGACGGTGCGGGGCGGGACCGGACGGCCTCAGCAGCAGTCCGGCTCCAGCCCCGCCGGCAGTCCCTCCCCGCCGAAGACCGCCACCGTGGCCTGGTCGCCGCCGAGCGCGGCCACGGCCAGCAGCAGCGAACCGGCGGTCCAGGAAGTCAGCTCCTCCGGCCAGAAGGCGTCGTCCTCGAAGACGTAGCCCGTCCAGTACATGCCGTTCTCGGCCCGCAGGTGCTGCATCCAGCGCAGGATCTCCAGCGCCCGGTCCGACTCCCCCATCACCCACAGGGCCAGCGCGAGTTCGGCGCTCTCACCGCCGGTCACCCACGGGTTGGGCAGGACGCAGCGCACGCCCAGGCCGGGGACGACGAAGCGGTCCCAGCCCTCCTCGATCCGCTCCTTGGCCGCGGGTCCGGTCACCGCGCCGCCGAGGACGGGGTAGTACCAGTCCATCGAGTAGCGGCTCTTGTCCAGGAAGCGCTCGGGGTGGTGCCGGATGGCGTGCCCGAGCTGTCCCAGGGCCAACTCCCAGTCCGGCTGCGGCTCCTCGCGGTGCTCGGCGAGGGCGAGCGCGCAGCGCAGCGCCTGGTGGATGGAGGAACAGCCGGTCAGCAGGGCGTCGGCGACGGGGGTTCCGTCGGCCTCCCGCTTCCAGCCGATCTGTCCGCCGGGCCGCTGGAGGGCGAGGACGAACTCCATCGCCGCGAAGACCACCGGCCACATCCGCTCCACGAAGGTGTCGTCGCCCGTGGCCAGGTAGTGGTGCCACACGCCGACGGCGACGTAGGCGCAGAAGTTGCTCTCCTTGCCCAGGTCGGTGGGGCGGTCGGCGTCCCCGTCGGCGTACGCGGCGTACCAGGAGCCGTCGGCGTTCTGGTGCTCGGCCAGCCAGCGGTAGGCGGCCTCGGCCCGCTCGTGCTCGCCCGCGGCGTCCAGCGCCATGGCGGCCTCGACGTGGTCCCAGGGGTCGAGGTGGTGGCCGCGGAACCAGGGGATCGCGCCGTCGGGGCGCTGGAGGGCGGCGATGCCCGCCACGGTCCGCGCGGCCTGTTCGGCGGTGAGGACGCCCGGCAGGACGAGCCGTTCGGTGCGGCCCGGGCTCGTCACGCCCCCTCCGCACCGGATGCCGCGGCGACGGGGAGGTGCGGCTTGGTGGCGTAGGCCACGAAGCTCTTGCCCATCACGGGGTTGAGGAGGTCCTCGGCGAGCCGGGTGACCAGCGGCTTCTTCATGATGTCCCAGACCAGCAGCTTGTGGTACGCCCGCACCGGGAGCGCGGCGTCGTCGCCGTCCCGGTGCACCCCGAAGGCGCACTTGAGCCACCAGTACGGGGAGTGCAGCGCGTGCGCGTGGTGCGTCCCGTACGGCCGCAGGCCCGCCTCGCGCATCTTCGCCAGCAGTTCGTCGGCGCGGTAGATGCGGATGTGGCCGCCCTCGACCTCGTGGTAGGCGTCGGAGAGCGTCCAGCAGACCTTCTCGGGGCCGTAGCGCGGCACGGTCACCGCGATCCGGCCGCCGGGGCGGAGCACCCGGACCATCTCGGCGAGGACGCCCTTGTCGTCGGGGATGTGCTCCATCACCTCGGAGACGATCACGGCGTCGAAGCTGTCGTCCGGGAAGGGCAGCGCGAGGGCGTCGCCCTCCATGGCGGTGGCCTCGGCGCCCGCCGGGGCCTCGCCGGCCTCCTTCATGGCGGCGAACCACTTGGCGACCTCGCGGATCTCCTCGCCGTTGCGGTCGAGCGCCACGACGCGCGCGCCGCGCCGGTAGCACTCGAAGGCATGGCGTCCGGCGCCGCACCCCAGGTCCAGGACCCGGTCGCCGGGGGCGAGCGGGAAACGGGAGAAGTCCACGGTCAGCACTGGCGGTCTGCCTTCCTCGGTGACGTGCGGGGAACTAGCTGAGGGCGGAGGCGGAGGTGCGCCGGACCGCCGTGTCCTGGAGCGCCGAGCGGTAGTGCTCCACCGTGCCGCGGGCGGCCTGTTCCCAGGTGAAGCGGCTCAACACCCTCTCCCGTCCGGCCGCGCCCAGCCGCGCGCGCAGGTCCGCGTCGCCGAGCAGCCTGCCCAGCGCGGCGGCGAGCGCGCCCGCGTCGCCCGGGGGCACCGCCAGGCAGGTCTCGCCGTCGGGGCCGGCGACCTCGGGGATGGCGCCGCCGGTGGTGGCCACCAGGGGGGTGCCGGTGGCCATGGCCTCGGCGGCGGGCAGGGAGAAGCCCTCGTAGAGGGAGGGCACGCAGGCGACCTGGGCGCCGCGCACCAGGTCCACCAGCTCCCGGTCGCTGATGCCCTTGACGAACTCGATGGCGCCCTCCAGCCCGTACCGCTCGATCGCGGCGGCGACGGGGCCGTTCTCGGCGCGCTTGCCGACGACCACCAGGTGCGCGTCCGGGTGTTCGGTGCGGACCTTGGCCAGGGCCTCGACGAGGTGGACCAGTCCCTTGAGGGGGACGTCGGCGCTGGAGGTGGTGACGATGCGGCCGGGGACCTCGGGCACGGACGGGTCGGGCGAGAACAGCCGGGTGTCGGCGCCGATGGGCACGACGTGGACGCGCTCGGGGCGCACCCCGAGGTGCTCGGTGATCTCCCGGCGGGAGGAGCCGGAGACGGTGAGCACGGTCGGCAGCCGCCGGGCGACCCGCCTCTGCATGCGGGTGAAGCCGTACCAGCGGCGCACGGACGCCCGCCGCTTCCAGTCCCGCGCGGCCTCCAGGTCCAGCCGCCGGTCCACGGTGATGGGGTGGTGGATGGTGGTGACCAGGGGGAAGCCCAGGCGTTCCAGGCCGAGCAGGCCGTAGCCGAGGGTCTGGTTGTCGTGGACGACGTCGAAGTCGCCGCGCCGGGCGGCCAGATGGCGGCGGGCGCGCAGCGAGAAGGTCAGCGGCTCGGGGAAGCCGCCGGTCCACATGGTGGCGACCTCCAGCACGTCGATCCAGTCGCGGTACTCCTCGCGCTTCGGCGTGCGGAAGGGGTCGGGCTGCCGGTAGAGGTCGAGGCTGGGCAGCTCGGTGAGGCTGACGCCGTCCTCGTCGTCCAGGACGGGGTAGGGCTGGGCGCCTATGACCTCGACGCGGTGGCCGAGCCGGGCCAGTTCGCGCGACAGGTGGCGCACGTAGACGCCCTGGCCGCCGCAGAACGGATTCCCCTTGTAGCTGAGCAGGGCGATCCGCAGCGGCCGGTCGCCGTCGGCGGCCGTACCCGTCAGGGGGCCGGGCGCGGCGTCCCAGGTGGCCTCTGCCGTCACTCACGGCCCCCTTCCGAAGGTCCTCGCGGCAAACGTCCGCGGGAGCGTAACCGCTCGCGTTAATCTGGAACAAGTTTCAAGGATGGTCCGGCCGTGCTCCGCCCGCACCCCGATCGCACCCGGTTCCGGAGACCGTCCACGGCCCCGGCCAGCAAGATTACCGGCCGGTACGAGATCCGGACCGGCCGGGTCCGGGTGATTCACGCCACGGCTCCGTCCTGGGAGGATGCGGACCCCGGGCCGCCGCGGACCGGCTCCGGGAGGCCCGCCGGGACAGATGGCAGGAGAGCATGACGGCACACTCCACCCCTCCCTCCGCCCCGCCGCTCACCGAGCGTCAGGAGGCGCGGCGCCGCCGCATCCTGGACGCCACCGCCGAGTTGGCCCGGCGCGGTGGCTTCGGCGCGGTGCAGATGCGCGAGGTCGCCGAGTCCGCGGACGTCGCGCTCGGCACGCTCTACCGCTACTTCCCCTCCAAGGTCCACCTGCTGGTCGCCACCATGCACGACCAATTGGAGCGGCTGCACGAGACGCTGCACCGGCGGCCGCCGGAGGAGCCGGAGCCGGCGGCGCGCGTGGCGGAGACCCTGCTGCGCGCCTTCCGCGCGCTCCGGCGGGAGCCGAACCTGGCGGAGGCCATGGTGCGCGCGTTCACCTTCGCCGACCGCTCGGCCGGCGCGGAGGTCGACGCGGTCTCCCGGCTCACCACCGCGATCATCCTGGACGCCACGGGTCTGGAGGGGCCGCCGACGCCCGAGCTGCTCTCGGCGGTCCGGGTCGTCGAGCACACCTGGCACTCCACCCTGATCGGCTGGCTCTCCGGGCGTTCCTCCGCGGAACAGGTGCGGACGGACATCGAGACGGTGTGCAGGCTCGTCGAATCGGAATCCGCCGGGGGCGCACGCCGATAATCATTCCGGTTCACGCGCGCCCCCTGATCACTTCCTCTGCTTCCCGTACTGGCCGGTACTGGCCGAAAGTGCGCGTTATCCGGTGGCCTTTATAGGTATCTGTTGACGGGTGTTCGACAACCGTCACCCGAACAGGGCACTGAAGGAGCCGAACGTGATTCAGGTACTGCTGGTGCACCACCTGGGCCTGTTGCGATCCGGCCTGGCCGCGCTACTGGACGAGGCGCCCGACATGGAAGTCAAGGACGTCCCCTGGTCCGGTGATCCCGGCCGACTTCGGTCCCTGCGGGCCGACGTGTGCGTCGTCGACACGGAACTTCCGGAGTCGCCGAACGGAGGCGGTATCGCGGATCTGTGTCGGCATATGTCCTCGGCACAATGCGGCCTGTTGGTTCTGGCCACTCCCGGAAGACCCGGTCTGCTGCGCCGGGCCTATGACGCGCAGGCGCTGGGATTCGTGAACAAGGACGCGACCCCGCAGAAGCTCAGAGAGGGAATCCGGCACGTCGCCGCCGGCAGGAGATACGTGGACGAGTCCCTCGCCCACGATCTTCTGCGTGCCGCGGACATGCCGCTGACCGCGCGGGAGTTAAGCGTCCTGTCCCTGGCCGCCAAGGGCGCCACCGTCTCCGAGATCGCCGGCCGCCTCCACCTGTCGCGCGGCACCATACGCAACTACATGTCCGCGATCACCCGCAAGACCGGCGCCCGCAACCGCGTCGACGCCATACGCATCTCCCAGGGCGCCGGCTGGGTGTAGCCGGACGGTCTTCACCTGTTCCCCCTGTCCTCCGTGTTCCCGG
>NZ_BAAASZ010000020.1:303211-333455 GCF_039533145.1 Streptomyces macrosporus | reverse complement strand
GCCCGGCCGCGGTCACGGAGCCGGCCGCGGGGCTCCCGACCGGGTCCTCGGACCGCCGTGCGGTCCCGCGCCCCCGCGACCGTGCGGGCCGGGCACGGCGAGGGCCGCGGCTCCGCCGTCCCCGGCCCGGTCGCCCCCGTCGTGCCAGCGGCCGACGAGGTCGCGGTAGAGGGGCGAGCGGTCCAGCAGTTCGCGGTGGCGCCCGACCGTGGCGCGGGCGCCGTCCATCACCAGCACCCGGTCGGCCCGGTGGACCGAGCTGATCCGGTGCGCGATCACCACCAGCGTGCCGGGCCGGGCGGCGAACGCCCGCTCGGCGCGCGCCTCGGCCGCCGGGTCCAGGTGGCAGGTCGCCTCGTCCAGCAGCACCAGGGGCGCGGGCGACAGGTGGGCCCGCCCCAGCGCGACGAGTTGGCGCTCCCCCTGGGAGAGGGCCGCCGGGTCGACCACCGCGTCCAGCCCGCCCAGCCTGTCCACCAGCGGGCCGAGCCCGACCGCCTCCACCGAGGCGGCCACGGCCTCCTCCGGCACCTCCCCCGGCCCCCCGGGGCACAGGTAGCGGAGGTTGTCGCGGAGGGTGCCGGTGAAGACGTACGCCTGCTGCGGGATCAGCACCCGCAGCCGGGCCGCCGCCTCGGCGTCCCGACCCGGGTCCCGGGCCGGTTCCCCGTCCACCAGCACCCGGCCCGCGCCGGGGGCGAGCACCCCCGCGACCAGGGCGGCGAGCGTGGACTTGCCGATGCCGCTGGGGCCCACGACCACCAGGTGCTCGCCGGGTTCGACCACCAGGTCGACGTCGCGGAGGACCGGCTGGGCGGCCGGTCCGTAGGCGAAGGTCACCGACCGCAGCTCCACGCGGGAGCCGGCGCTCCGGCCGGCGGGCGCCGGGGGCGGGGCCGTCCGCGCGCCGTGCCGCGGGCCGCCTCGGGAAGCACCGGAAGCGCCGGTGGCGGTGCCGTCCGTGTCGGCGGCGGTGTCGGTGTCGTCCGGGTCGTCCGGGTCGTCCGGGCCGTCCCCGACGAGCCGGTCCAGGATCACCAACAGCCGGGTGCCCGCCGCCCCGAGGGCGCTCATCAGGGTGTGGAGGGCGGGCAGCAGCGACTGGGTGAGGTAGGTCAGCGCGCCCAGCAGCGCGCCCGCCGTGACGCCCCGCTCCAGCAGCCACGGGGTGGCGGCCAGCAGCAGGACGACGGGCAGGTGGCCGGCCACGCCCAGCGCCAGCGTGCGGGCCGCGGCCCACCGGGCGAGCGAACGGGCCGCGGCCACCTCGGCGTCGACCAGGCCGTCCGTCCGGGCCGCCACGTGCCGCTCGGCGCCGCACGCCACCACGTCCCGCAGACCGGCGGCGACGGCCCCGTACCGGGTGGAGAGGGCCTCGTCCGCGCCGAGGAAGTCCCGCTGGCGGGCCGCCATCGGCACCAGCGTGGCCGTGAACAGCAGCAGGCCCAGCGCCAGGGGCGGCAGGACGACCAGCAGCAGCGGGAGGGCGAGGGAGGCGAGTCCGGCCAGGGCCCCGGCCGCGGTGAAGACGAAGGAGCGCAGCACCAGCACCAGCCCGGCGAAGCTGTCGCGGGCGAGTTCGGTCTGGTGGGTGAGACGGGAGACGGCCGAGGCGTCCGCGCGGGCCGGGTCGGCCACGGCCCGGCGCAGGGCGCGGGTCACCACGCGGCGCAGCAGCCCGTCGCGCAGCGGCTCGACGAGGTCGGCCAGGCCCCGGAAGACGCCTCGGGTGGCCAGTCCGCCCAGGACGGTGGCCGCGGCGGCGACCGCCAGCCAGGCCAGCCCGGTCCCGGTCCGCCCGGCCAGGAAGCCCCGGTCCAGGGCCTGGGCCACGCCGTAGCCGATGAGGAAGGTCTGCGCCGACTCCAGCAGCGACCAGCCGCCGAGCAGGGCCAGTACGCGCCCGCGGTTCCGCAGGAAGCGCAGCGCCCGCGGCAGGAGGCGGCGGGCCGGTCCCGGGGCGCCCCGGCTCATCGGAGCCCCTCCCCGGCCGGTCCGCCGGCCGCGCCGGCCGTTCCGTCCGCCGCCGCTTCGCCGACGTCCTCGGCCGCGAACACCGCCCGGTATCCGGGGAGTTCCCACAGGGCCGCGTGGGGGCCGACGGCCCGGACGCGGCCGTCCTCCAGCCAGACCACCAGATCGGCGCGGGCGGCGGAGGAGACCCGGTGGGCGACGATCAGCCGGGTGCCGGCCCGCACCTGCTCCGTCAGCGCCCGGCCGACCTGGAGTTCGGTGACGCTGTCGAGGCTGGAGGTGGCGTCGTCGAGCACCAGCAGCCGGCCCGCGTGGGCGAAGGCCCGGGCCAGGCCCAGGCGTTGGAGTTCGCCGCCGGACAGCGGCGCGTCGGCGAGCGCGGTGGCGTATCCGGCGGGGAGGCGGCGGACGAAGGCGTCGGCGCCGGCCGCCCGCGCGGCGGCCTCGACGCCGGCCGGCCCCGGGTCGTACGCGCCGAAGGCGACGGCCTCGCCGACGGACGGGCCGAACAGGGCGGGGCGTTCGAAGGCGTAGCCGACCTCCCGGCGCAGTTCGGCGGGGTCGATCCCGTCCAGCGGGACCCCGTCCAGCAGCACCCGCCCCTCGTCGGGGTCGGCCAGCCGTCCGGCGAGCGCGGCCAGGGTGGACTTGCCCGCGCCGGAGCGCCCCACGACGGCCACCGTGGTGCCGCCGGGGACGGTCAGGTCCACGTCCCTCAGCACCGCCCGTCCGCCGCGCACGGCGGTGACGCCGCGCAGCTCCAGCCTGCCGGTGCCGTCCGGCGGCAGCGTCCGACGGCCGTGCGCGGGCCGGGGCACGGCGAGCAGTTCGGCGGTGCGGCGGGCGGCGGCGCGGCTGCGCACCAGGGCGCTGATCCGGCTCGTCACCCCGCCGATGCCGGCGGCCAGGGAGGTGTAGCGGGACGCGGCCAGCAGTTCGCCGACGCTCAGGTGCCCGGCGGCCAGGCGCATGCCGCCCACCGCCAGGACGGCGACCGTCAGCAGGGGCACCAGGACGCCGCCGCCGACGACGGCGTGCCCGTACACCCGCCACATCCGCCGTCCCTGGGCGGAGAGTTCGGGCAGCGGCGCCAGGACGCGGGCGCGCTCGCGGTCGACGGTGCCCGCCGCGGCCACGGTGCGGGCGCCGGCGAGCGCCTCGACCAGACGGGAGGCGATCTCGCCCTGGACGCGCTGGTAGTGCGAGACGCTGTCGGAGGAGTTGCGGGCGAAGGCGCGCAGCAGCAGCGCCAGCAGGGGCACCCCGGCGCAGAAGGCCGCCGCGAGCCAGAGGTCGGTGACGGCCAGGGCGACCAGGGCCCCCAGCGGGGTGAGGAGCGAGGCGAACGCGCCGGCGACGGTCGCGGGGGCGTTTCCCGCCTCGGCGGCGTTGCCCGTCAGGCGGGTCACCAGGTCGCCGGGGGCGAACCGGGCCGCCCGGTGCGGTCCCACGGCCAGCAGGTGGTCCAGGCCGCGGCGGCGCAGCCAGGCGGTGGAGCGGGCGCCGGTGGTGCCGGTCAGCAGGGCGGTCGCCGCGCCCAGGAGCACCTCGGCCGCGACCAGCGCCGCGCACAGCGCGAGCCACGGGGACGCTCCCCCGGCGCCGTCCCCCGCCAGCAGCAGGTCGAGGGTGTGGCCCAAGGCGGTGGGCAGGGCGATGGTGGCGGCGGCGGCAGCGGTGCTCAGCAGGCAGATCGCCGCGGCGCGGCCGGCGCTGTGGCGGACCAGGGCCGGCAGGAGGCGGTCGGCCGGTACGCGTCCGGCGGCCTCGTCCGGCTCCGGGGGGGCCGGAGGCCCGTCCGACGCGCCGTCGGTTCCGTGGACGGTGGGCTGGGTTGCCATGGGCGGTGGGGTCCTCGCGTCCGTGGACGGTGCGGCAGGGATACGCGCGGTGCGACGGGGGTAGACCACGGGCAACGGCGACGCGGCCCCGGGCGTCGTGACCGCCCGGGACCGCGTTGACCGTTTCACCACCGCGGAGTCAGGCCCCGCGGCGCCGAGGTCAGTTGCAGGTGGTGACGCTCAGGGAGCTGTCACCGCACAGCAGCAGGCTGGCCTCGGAGCCGCCGCCGGTGAAGGTCTCGTCCTTCGGGGTCTCCATGGTCTGCAGGTCGAGAAGCGTCATCTTCCTGTTCCTTTCGTTTCCGTGGGGACGGGATTTCCTGGTACGGCCTCCCTGACGGAAGACCGGCTCTGGGGCCGCCGGAGCGGCGGGAGGAAGGGCAGGTGCGCGGGCGTGTCGCCCAGCGCGCCGCCCAGGGCGAGCAGGCAGCCAGCGGTGCCGGTGGCGAGGTCCGTCGACAGCCGCATCATCTGCTCGCCGGGGAAGGCCAGATGGCCTCGGTACGGGAGGGCGGTCCGGGTCAGCGAGTCGATCTGGCGGCGCAGATCGGCCTCGTGGGCGCCGGGTTCGCCGGTGGTCGTGCGGGCGAGGTGGAGGATCATCCCCGCCACGCCCCGGAACAGGCCGGGCTGTGCGTAGAACCTGGACCGGGCGGCCTTGAGGATGTCGTGCCGCGCCTGCTCGAAGCGCTCGTCCTCGCGGTGGGCGGCGTAGTCGTCCAGCACCATGCCGATGCCGACGCTGCCGGCGCCCAGGTAGGGCATGGTGCGCCAGCCCTCGTCCACCTGGAGGGCGCCGCCGGCGCTGATCACGCAGCGGTCCAGGTCGCGGTGGAGGGCGCGGGCCGCCCGGTCGAGCAGGTCGGGCTGGCCGGTGCGCTCGTACAGCCGCAGGAAGAGCAGGGCCTGGCCCGCCGCGCCGTACAGCAGCCCGGCGCGCGGGGCTCCCTTGGCGGCCTTGCCGGCCGGTTCGGGACGGCCGGCGCTCCGGTCGGCCTTGTCGGCGACGAGTTGGGCGCAGCGCAGCGCCTTCTCGTGGAGGACGCCCTCGCCCGTGGCGGCGGCCAGGTCGTCCAGGGCCAGGCCGAGTCCGGACAGGCCGCCGTGCAGGTCGGGGGCGATGTCGTCCCAGGGCTGGGCGAGGATGGTGTCGACCAGTTCCAGGGCGCGGTCGGTGTGTCCGAACCGCTCCAGGGCCCAGGCGACGCCGGACAGGCCGTCGTAGAAGCCCAGCGGTGTGCCGGAGGCGGGTTCCTTGGTCCTCCGCAGCAGCCACTCCTCGGCGTCGGGACACCGTTCGCCGCCGGTCTCGGCCAGGGCGTAGAGCACTCCGGCCGCGCCGTGGGCGAGGCAGATGCCGCCGCCGGGGGCGAACTGGGCGATGTCGCCGGGGAAGAAGCGGTCCTCGCGTTCGGGGGTGGCCGAGGCGAGCACGGCCCGCGTCATGGAGTCGCGGCTGCGCGGCCAGTCGGCGGGGTGCGCGGGCAGGTAGTCCTCCGCGGGGTCGCCCGGCGCGGTGCCCGCCGTCCCCTCCCGTGCCGCGTCCCCGGACTCGGCCGGCTCCGGGGGACGCCACCCGCGGGTGATCTCCGCCACCGCCTCGTCGAGGAACGCGCGGGGTACGGCGGGGAACTCCCGGGCGGCGATCCGCGCCAGGTGCGCGGCCTTGCCCCGGTCGATCGCGAAGAGGTTGGTCAGCGGCAGGAACAGGGCGATGCGCAGGCAGGCCAGGGCGTAGCGGTCGACGTCGAACCCCCTGCGGTCGGCGGGGGCGACGAAGCCGGGGTTGGCGATGACCTGGCGCCGGCCCTCGTCGACGTGGGCGGCGGCCTCGAAGTCCAGCAGCACCACCGAGGACTCGTCCTCGGAGACCATGATGTTGAACAGGTGGAGGTCGTTGAAGACGACGCCGCGGGCGTGGATGGCCTCGACGGCCTCCTCCACCAGGCGGTGGACGCGCAGGGCCCACTCGGTGTACTCGGCTATTCGCTCGGGGCTCGGGTCCGACTCGATGAGCGGGTGCCGGCGGGCGAAGAAGCTGTTGAGCGGCTTGCCCTCGACGTACTCCAGGGCCAGGAACCGGTGGTCGCCGAGGGTGAACCAGTCGTGCACCTCGGGGGTCTGGGGCAGGCCGGAGAGCCGCTCCAGGGCCTCCTTCTCCCGGCGCAGCCGGGTCACGGCGTCGGCTCCGTCGGCGGCCAGGCCCGCGTGCGGACGGCCCTCCTTGAGGACGACCCGCTCGCCGGTGCGGGTGTCGGTCGCGACGTAGACGCCGCCGCCGTTGGAGAAGTGCAGGGCCTTCTCGATGCGGTACGGGATGTCGCCGACCCGGGTGGCGTTGCGGGCCCGGAGGTGGGGCGCGAGGAAGTCCGGCAGGGCGACCCAGTCCGGCACGTGGAAGGCGGGGTCCCTGCGGTCGGGCACCAGGCGGCCGGCGGCGTCCTCGATCGCGGGGCGCAGCTCGCCGTCCTCGTCGTAGCAGTGCCGTTCGGTGAAGCTGCCGTAGCGCACGTACACCGGGCCGTTCCCCCAGCGCAGGTCGCTGAGGATGTAGGGGCCCGGCTCGCCGGCCAGCAGCGCGTCCAGGTCCTCGGCGATGGCGCGACACCGCTCGTCGTCGGCCGGGTAGACGGTGACGAACTTGCCGCTGCCGCCGCGGTCGGCGTACTTGGCGTTGCGGTTGTGCAGCAGGTAGCGGTTCGGGATGAACTTGAAGGCGATGCCGCGGGGCACGCAGTAGTCCCAGACCGTCTCCAGCACCTTCTCGGCGTTGTCCAGGCAGGCGGAGACGTGGATCTTCCAGCCCTGCTTGGGCAGTTCGGCGTCCAGCGGGCGCAGGGCCAGCCAGTCGCCGGAGCGGTGACGCTGCCAGCCCTCGGGCGCGGGGCGGCGCGCGGCCTCGTAGCCGCCGGTGCGCTCGGCGTCGTCCGGGATGCGGTGGGGGGCGTCGTAGAACCAGCGGTCCGCGTCGCAGAAGACGGCGTAACCCTTGCTCATCGCTCCCCCTTCGGCTCGTCCGGCTGCACTTGCGGCGACGGCCATGACTTTTCCATGCGCGGCGGGTGACGGAACAGTCACAGCTGTCACGACTCGACCGTGAGAAACGCACGAGTAACAAGCGTGTGACGGCGGTGTCACGCGGGACGCGCGCGGGCTCCCGTGACGCACCGGTCCGCACCACCGCGGGGTGGTGCGGACCGGTGAGGCGCCGTGCGGAGGGGCGTCCCGCGGATCACCTGCCGGCCTGGAGGGCTCCCCAGGTCCCGCTGCCGACGATGCCGTCCACGGTCAGGCCGCGGGTGCGCTGGTAGTCGCGGACGGCCGTGTCGGTGTTCGTGCCGAAGAGGCCGTCGATGCCGACGGTCCGGCCGAGGGCGGCCGTCAGCGCGCGCTGGAGCCGTTCCACGTCCGCGCCCGAACTCCCCTGCTTCAGGACGGGCTTGGTGCCCGCCGACAGCAGGGCCGTCCAGGTGCGGGCGCCGACCACGCCGTCGGCGGTCAGGCCGCGGTTGGCCTGGAACGCCTTCACCGCGCTCTCGGTGCCGGCGCCGAAGACGCCGTCCACCGTGCCGGCGTTGAAGCCGTGCTGGTTCAGCAGGTGCTGGGCGGCCTTGACCTGGGCGCCGGTCGAGCCGCTGCGCAGGGTGTCGTAGGAGGTGAAGTTCAGCTGGACGGGCGGGGTGGCGTCACCGCCGCGGACCAGCTGCATGTAGTACGTCCAGTTCCAGTTGGGACCGGGGTCGGTGTGGTCGTTCCCCGGGACCTCGACGTGGCCGACGATGTGCGTGCGGTCCTTGGGGATGCCGTAGCGGTCGCACAGGTGGCGGGTGAGCGCGGCCGAGGAGCGGTACATGGCGTCGGTGAACCAGGAGGGGTTGTCGACGTAGCCCTCGTGCTCGATGCCGATGGAGTACGGGTTGCCGGACTTGGCGTGCCAGGCGGTGTCGCGGTCGCGGACCGTCTGCGTGACCTGCCCGTCGGAGGAGCGGATCACGTAGTGGGCGCTGACGTTGGAGTCGGGGTTCTGGAACCAGCTGATCGACCCGGCGTACGAGCCCTGGGTGACGTGGACGACGACGTGGGTGATGGCGGACGAGCGGCCGACGGTGTAGTTGCCGGAGTAGGCAGGCACCCACAGGGCGGGCGGGTAGTCGGTGCTCAGGGTGCCGGCCTCGGAGGAGGCGGCGGCCTCGGCGGGGTCGTCCAGGGAGCGGACCTTGGCGTAGCGGCCCAGTTCGGGGTCGACGTCCCGCGGCTTCACGGTGACCCGTTCGCCGGACGGGGTGAGGGCGCTGAAGCCGTCCGCCAGGAAGTCGTAGACGGTGTCGGCGTAGAGCCGGGCGGTGCGGGCGTCGTCCGCGCCGCTGTAGCGGGCCACCACCGGGTACCAGGCGTCCACGTCGCGGCGTTCGGCGGCGTCCAGGCCGGACGCGTCGGCGTAGGCGCGCAGGACGGCGGCGCCGCCGAGGATGTTGGCCGCGGTGTCCCGCCTCAGGTCGGCCTCCGGTTCGCCGGTGAGTTCGGCGGCCCGCTCCAGGGTGCGGTGGTCGGGGTTGTCGACCAGGTGCATCACGCCGTAGCCGTTCGCGTGGCTGGGCTTCCCGTCGTGGCCGTCGAGGTGGGTCTCCCCGTAGCCGACCGCGACGAGGAGGTCGCGCGGGACCTGGAACTCCTCGGCGGCCTGGGCGAACGCCCGGTTCATCGGGGCGGGCGGCGCGGGGTCCGCGGGCGCGGCGCCCGCGGGACCGCCGGTGAGGAGCAGCGCGGCGACGGCCAGGCCGCCGAGCGCGATGGCGGCGGGCCGTCTTGGGGCCGTGGGGCGTCGGGACATTCTTCCTCCAGGTCAGCATGCGCGTGGGGGTGAGCATCGATGGCTCGCTCACGCCGGTGGATGGAAGGCTTTCTACCGGCAAGCCATGTACACGTCAATAATGTTCCGGGTGTTCCCCGCGATTTCGTCCACCGCTCGCAGGGAATTCGGAGGCGGGGTCCGGGAAAAGGCGCCGAGACCCGAATCCCCACCCGGACCACCGCCACCGCCTGCACGGACGTCTCACCCGGCGCGACCGTCCACGCGCCGGGGGATTCCGCGACCCCCGAGCCTCGCCGGTCGACGCTACGCGCGTCAACGAATTGCGCGGAAAAAGCGAGGAATTCTTTGGTGTGAACCACTGAAGAAATCCGGGAAGGAAACGGAAAGGTCCGCCCGATCCGCCCTTCGGCCACCTTTCCGCCCCTCTCCGAAGGGGCTTGTCGAAAGGGCTCGGCGGCGGCCTCGGGGCCCCGGCGCGACCGCTCCGCGAGAGGACGTGCCCCAACTCCCCGACGGCGCGCGGGAGATGCTCCCCCGGCGGCGTCGAACGGCCCGGACCGGGGTGTGATCCCGCTCCCACCACCGGCGGAGCCGGGTCGCCGGCCCGTTAGAGTGAGCCGACGAACGTCACGTGCCCGAGTGGGGGAAGCCGGTGCGAATCCGGCGCTGACCCGCAACCGTGAACACGGCGGACGCATCCCGCCCGCCGTGCCAGCCGGAGCACCCGCCCGGGCACGAGCAGGCTCCCGGAGCCGGTGCCTCCGCCGCACGGCGGGGCGGCGGCCCCGGTACCGGCACCGTCGAGGAGTGCGGAGCCGAGCCCGGTGTGCCCCGTGCGGCGAGCGCGGTCGGCCGGCCGCGCACGGCTGCGCCCGGAAGACGCCCACGAGAAAGGCACCCGCCATGTCCCTGCGCCGTACCGTCGCGGCCCTGGTCGCCTCCGCCGCGCTCTGCGCGGCCGCGACCCCCGCAGCCGTCGCCGAGGAGTCTCCGTCCGCGCAGGCTCCGGCGCAGCGGGACCTGCCGTCCGCGCTGTACGGGAAGGGCGACCCGCGGTACGACGGCGTGTGGCGGCAGTCGCTGGCCCTGCTCGCCCAGGACACGGCCGGGGTGAAGCCCGCCGGGAAGGCCGTGGAGTGGCTGACCGGGCAGCAGTGCGAGGACGGCGCCTTCGCCTCCTACCGCCCCGACCCCACCGAGCCGTGCACCGCCGAGACCGTCGCCGACGTCAACGCCACGGCCGTCGCCGTCCAGGCGCTGGCCGCCCTCGGCGGCCACGACGAGCGGGTGGAGAAGGCGGTGGAGTGGCTGAAGCTGGTCCGGAACGAGGACGGCGGCTGGGGCTACAACCCCGGCGCCCCGAGCGACGCCAACACCGTCTCCCTCGTGATCGGCGCCCTGGTGGCGGCGGGTCAGGACCCGGCGAAGGCGCTCTCGGACGAGGGCGGTTCGCCGTACGACGCCCTGCTGGACTTCCGCCTGGGCTGCGACGCGAAGGCCGACGAGCGCGGCGCCTTCGCCTACCAGCCCGACGACAAGGGCCGGTTGGCCGCGAACGACGACGCCACGGCCGCCGCCGTCCTGGCCGCGCTGGGCGAGGACCTGGTCGTCGAGCCGGGCGACCAGAACGGCGCCGCGGCGAAGGCGCCCACCTGCGACGGGGACGGGGACGAGGAGCCCACCCCGGCCGAGGCCGCCGCCGGCGGCGCCGCGTACCTGGCGAGGACGCTGGAGGAGGGCGGCGGCCACCTGACGTCCGCCCTGCCCGGCGCCGAGGAGCAGCCGGACTACGGCAACACCGCCGACGCCGTGCTCGCCCTGGCCGCCGCCGGTCGGGAGGACGCCGCCCGCGCGTCCCTGGCCTGGCTGGAGGAGAACGCCCCGACGTGGGAGGGGTTCGAGGACAACCCGGCCGCCCTGGGCCAGCTCGTCCTGGCCGCCCGCGCCACGGGCGGCGACCCGTCGGACTTCGGCGGCACCGACCTGGTGGAGCTCCTGAACGCCACCGGCCCCGCACCGGCGTCCGTGCCGGACGACGGCGGGAACGCGGACGACGGCGAGGGCGGCGCGGAGAAGGGCGGGGACGGCCTGCCGGTGATCGGGATCGCCGCCGGCGCGGTCCTGGTCGTCGCCGTGGTCGCCGCCGTGGTGGTCCTCCGCGGCAGGAGGCGGTCCGAGTGACCGCGCGGCGCGTCCGGTCCGCCCTGTCGGCCGTCCTGCCCACCGCTCTGTCGTCCGTCCTGCCCACCGTCCTGTCGGCCGCGTGCGCGGCCGTCGTGCTGGTGGCGGCCGGCGCGGCGCCCGCGCACGCGGGCGAGTACCGCTACTGGTCCTTCTGGGAGCGGGACGGACGGGAGTGGACGTACGCCACGCAGGGACCGGGCACGCTGCGCCCCGAGGACGGCGCCGTGCTGGGGTTCCGGTTCGCCGTGAGCGAGGACTCCGGAGACGCCGACGCGCCGCGCGGACGGGCGGACTTCGAGGCGATCTGCGGAACCACCGAGCCGCGGTCCGGCGAGAAGCGGATCGCGTTGGACGTCGACTTCGGCACCGCGGCCGACGCCCCCTCGGGCGAGACCCCGCCGAAGGCCCGCACCGCCTGCGCCGTCGTCCCCGAGGACGGCACCGCCGCCGACGCGCTGGCCGCCGCCTTCGAACCGCTGCGGTACGACTCCTCGGCGATCCTCTGTGCCATCGCGGGCTATCCGCGGACGGGCTGCGGCGAGCAGGTGTCCTCCGACGGGGCGGCCTCCGACAAGGCGACCTCCGACGCGGCGACGGACGAGGCGGGCGCGGCGGACGAGGGCGGGACCGGCGACGGCGGCCCCTCCACCGGCCTGCTCGGCGGCGTCGCCCTCGTCGCCGCCCTGGGGGCCGCGGCCGTGTGGCAGGCCCGGCGACGCCGGTCATGACCCTCCCGACCGCGCTGCGCGCCCCCCGGGAGACCCGCGCCAACGCCCTCCACGCGGGCGCGTGGTGGCTGTGGGCGCTGGGACTGGCCACGGCCGCGTCGCGGACCACCAACCCGCTGCTGCTGGCGCTGATCGTCGCCGTCACCGCGTACGTCGTCGCGGCCCGTCGCACCGACGCCCCCTGGGCGCGCGGCTACGGCGCCTTCCTCAAGCTCGCCCTGCTGGTGCTGGCCGTCCGGATGGTGTTCGCCACGCTCCTGGGCAACCCGATTCCCGGCACCACCGTGCTGTTCACCCTCCCCGAGGTCCCGCTGCCCGACTGGGCGCGGGGCGTGCGGCTGGGCGGCCGGGTCACGGCCGAGGGCCTGCTGTTCGCGCTGTACCCGAGCCTCAAGCTGGTCGCCATGCTGGTGTGCGTCGGCGCCGCCAACGCCCTGGCCAACCCCGCCCGGCTGCTGAAGTCCCTGCCCGCCGCGCTGTACGAGGCGGGGATGGCGGTGGTCGTGGCGATGACGTTCGCGCCGCACCTGATCGCCGACGTCCGGCGGCTGCGCGCCGCCCGCCGGCTGCGCGGTCGCGACGACAGGGGGATCGGCGCGGTGCTGCGGATCGGACTGCCGGTCCTGGAGAGCGCGTTGGAGCGCTCGGTGGCGCTGGCCGCCTCGATGGACGCCCGCGGCTACGGCCGCACCGCGCGGGTGCCGCCCGCCGTGCGCCGCACCACCGCCGTCCTCACCGTCGGCGGACTGCTGGGCGTGTGCGCCGGGACGTACGGGCTGCTGGCCGCCGAGGGCGCGGTCTACGGGCTGCCGGTGCTGCTCGTCGGACTGGCCGCCGCGCTGGGCGGGCTGCGGCTGAGCGGGCGCCGCTCGGTGCGCAGCCGCTACCGGCCCGACCGCTGGGGGGCGCGCGCCTGGCTGGTGTCCGCCTCCGGCGCCGCGGTGGCCGCGGCCATGGTCGGGGCCGCGGCCACCGTCCCGGAGGCGCTGCATCCGTCCGTGGTCCCGCCGACCGCGCCCGAATTGCCGCTGTGGCCCGCGGCGGCCGTCCTGATCGGCCTGCTCCCGGCCTTCGTCGCGCCCGTACCGGCCCCCGGGGCCGGCGCGACCGGCCGGCGGCCCGAGGAAACCCCGCAGGCGAAGGAGACGCCCCGCGCATGATCCGTTTCGACCAGGTCTCCGTCACCTACGAGGACGCCGACGCGCCCGCCCTGCGCGGCGTGGACCTCACCGTCGACGAGGGCGAGCTGGTGCTGCTCGTCGGCCCGTCCGGAACGGGCAAGTCCACGCTGCTGAACACCGTCTCCGGGCTCGTCCCGCACTTCACCGGCGGCACCCTGCACGGCCGGGTGACCGTGGCCGGCCGCGACACCCGCGACCACCGGCCGCGCGAACTGGCCGACGTCGTCGGCACGGTGGGCCAGGACCCGCTCGCCCACTTCGTCACCGACACCGTCGAGGACGAACTCGCCTACGGCATGGAGTCGTTGGGCCTGCCGCCCGACACCATGCGGCGCCGCGTCGAGGAGACCCTGGACCTGCTGGGCCTCGCCGAGCTGCGCGACCGGCCCATCGCCACCCTCTCCGGCGGGCAGATGCAGCGGGTGGCCATCGGCTCGGTGCTCACCACCCACCCGAAGGTGCTGGTGCTGGACGAGCCGACCTCCGCCCTCGACCCGGCCGCGGCCGAGGAGGTGCTGGCCGTGCTCCAGCGGCTGGTCCACGACCTGGGCACCACCGTGCTGATGGCCGAGCACCGGCTGGAGCGCGTGGTGCAGTACGCGGACCGGGTGCTGCTGCTGCCCGCGCCGGGCGCCGCGCCCGTCCTGGGCGACCCGGCCGAGGTGATGGCGCTCTCGCCGGTCCACCCGCCCGTGGTGGCCCTGGGACGGCTGGCCGGCTGGTCCCCGCCGCCGCTGTCGGTGCGCGACGCGCGGCGCAGGGCGTCCGGGCTGCGGGATCGGCTGGCCGCCCTCGTCCCGCCCGCGCCCGGCGAGCCGCCCCACGCGCCGCCGCTGGCCGAGGTCTCCTCGCTCTCCGTCCACCGCGGCCGGCTCCCCGTCCTGCGGGAGGTGGACCTGACGGTGCGGCCGGGCGAGACGATCGCGCTGATGGGCCGCAACGGCGCGGGCAAGTCCACCCTGTTGGGCACCCTGGTCGGGGCGCACGAGCCGACGCGCGGCCGGGTGCGCCTGGGCGGCGCGTCCGATGTCGTCCCGCACCGCACCCGCCCCTCCGAACTGCTGCGCCACGTCGGCCTCGTCCCGCAGGACCCGCGCGACCTGCTGTACGCGGACACCGTCGCCGCCGAGTGCGCCGCCGCCGACGGGGACGCGGGCGCCGAACCCGGCACCTGCCGGGCCCTGGTGTCCGCCCTGCTGCCGGACGTGCCCGACACCACGCACCCGCGCGACCTGTCCGAGGGGCAGCGCCTGACCCTGGCCCTGGCCGTCGTCCTCACGGCCGCCCCGCCGCTGCTGCTCCTGGACGAGCCGACGCGCGGCCTGGACTACGCGGCCAAGGAGCGGCTGACCGGCGTGCTGCGCTCCCTGGCCGAGGACGGCCACGCCATCGTCCTGGCCACCCACGACGTCGAACTGGCCGCCGAACTCGCCCACCGCGTGGTCGTCCTGGCCGACGGCGAGGTGGTGGCGGACGGCCCGTCCGCCGAGGTCGTCACCTCCTCCCCCGCGTTCGCCCCGCAGATCGCCAAGGTCCTCTCCCCGCGGCCCTGGCTCACGGTCGGCCAGGTGCGAACGGCCCTGGAAGGGGCGGCCCTCGAAGGGGCGGGTGGGGGCGCGTGAGCGGAACCGACCGCCGGGCGCGGCCCGTGCGGCTCGGGCCGCGGTCCGTCGCGGCCCTCGGCCTGGTCTCGGCGACCGGCGTCGTCGCCTTCGGCTGGCCGCTGCTGGCCGACTCCGCCTCCGGGCTGGCCCACTCCCACGACGCGCCCTGGCTGTTCGCGCTGCTGCTGCCGATGCTGCTGGCCGTGGCGGTGGCGACCATCGCCGACACCGGTCTGGGCGCCAAGGCCGTCGCGATGCTGGGCGTGCTGGCCGCCGCCGGCGCCGCGCTGCGTCCGCTGGGGGCGGGGACGGCCGGTCTGGAGCCGATGTTCTTCCTGATGGTGCTCTCCGGACGGGTCCTGGGACCGGGGTTCGGGTTCGTCCTGGGCGCCCTGTCGATGTTCGCCTCGGCCCTGTTGACCGGCGGGGTCGGCCCGTGGCTGCCGTTCCAGATGCTGACGATGGGCTGGGTGGCGATGGGCGCGGGCCTGCTGCCGGGCCCTCACCGGCTGCGCGGACGGCGGGAGTTGGCGATGCTCGCCGGGTACGGGGCCGTCGCCGCCGTGCTGTACGGGGTGGTGATGAACCTCCAGGGCTGGCCGTACATCAAGGACCTGGCCGTCGGGATCGCCCACGTCCCCGAGGACCCGATCGAGGTGAAGCTGGTCAAGTTCGCCGCCTACGTCCTGGCCACGTCGCTGGGTTGGGACCTGCCGCGCGCGCTGCTGACCGTGGTGCTCACCCTCGCCCTGGGCGGCCCGGTGCTGCGGGCGCTGCGCCGGGCCACGCGGCGGGCCGCGTTCGACGCCCCGGTGGCCTTCACCAGTGGTTCGTTTGCGGCGGACAAAGGCGGCAACGCGGACGGTTGACAGCCCGAGCAAGGGGACACTCGTGGAAGGCGAGCCATGTCCACAGGCTTGATCATCACTCTGATCGTGGTGGCGGTCGTCGTCATCGCACTCGCCCTGTACCTCGCCGGCAGGCGGAAGGGGCCGCACTCCCTGCGGCGGCGCTTCGGACCCGAGTACGAGCGGACCGTCGCCCAGCACGGCGGTGACGTCAAGGCCGCCGAGAAGGAACTCCAGGAACGGCTGCGGCGCCACGGCGACCTGCGGATGCAGCCGCTGACCCCGCAGGAGCGCGAGAGCTACGCCGCCCAGTGGGCCGCGGTGCAGGAGCGGTTCGTCGACTCGCCCGCCGAGGCGGTCGCCGAGGCGGACCGGCTGCTGGGGCGGCTGGCCGAGGCGCGCGGCTTCCCGGGCGACGGGTACGACGAGCAGGTCGCCGCGCTCTCGGTGCACCACCCCCACCGCGTCCAGGGCTACCGCGAGATGCACGCGGTGGCCGTGCTGGGCCGCGAGGGGCAGGCCGACACCGAACGGCTGCGCGAGGCGCTGGTGCACGCCCGCGCCCTGTACGAGGACCTCGTCGCACAGCCCGCCGCGGAGCCGGACCGCCACGCCGGTCACGGCCGTGCCGCGGACGACCGGCACGGCGGACACGACGACCGGCACGGCGGACACGGCGGCGGGCACGTCGAGCACGGCCGCGACGTCCACGCCGACGGCGAGCCGCGCCGGCACGGCCGGTTCGCCGAGAAGCTGCACGCCCTTCGGACGCCGCACCGTCACGAGCCGCAGCACCACGGCACGTCGAGGAGGAGCGCATGACCACGACCCACCACGGGGCGGCCGCCCGCCACGGGGCGACCGGGACGGAACGGGCCGACGGGGCGCGGGAGTCCGCGTTCCTGCCGCCGCACGAGCGCGAGGAGTTCGCCCGACGCCTCCACCAGGCGGTGAACGGCTTCGTCGACGAGCCGCGGCGCTCGGTCGAGGAGGCCGACGCCCTGTTCGACGAGGTCTTCCGCCGCATCGCCGCGCTCGTCGCCGAGCGCCGGCACGGCCTGCGCGCGCCCTGGCACGGTGAGGGCGCGACGGCGGAGACGGAGGAGCTGCGCAACGCCCTGCGCCGGTACCGGGACGCCACCGAGCACCTGCTGCGGCTGTGAGGCGTCGACGGCGCACCGCCGCGGGGCGCACCACCGCGGAAGGACGGAAGGTCCCGACCCGTGACGACGGGTCGGGACCTTCCTCGTACGGGCCCCGGCCGGTCGCCCGACCGTGGTGCCGCGTGCGCCGCTCCGAGCGGCGGAGGGCAGGATGGACGGCATGAGCATCGTGAAGATCAACGCCCTGACCGTCCCCTCCGACCAGCGCGAAACCCTCGAACAGCGGTTCTCCTCCCGCGCCGGGGTGGTGGAGTCCTCGGACGGCTTCGAGTGGTTCGAACTCCTCCGCCCGCTGGAGGGCACCGACCGTTACCTCGTCTACACCCGCTGGCGCGACGAGGAGTCGTACCGGGCCTGGCTGGAGGGGCCGATGAAGGCCGCCCACCAGGGTTCCGGCGGCGGGCGCCCGGCGGCCGGCGGGTCGGAGGTGTGGACCTTCGAGGTCGTCCAGCAGGCCGCGCCCAAGCCGAAGGAGGGCTGAGCCGCCCGGCGGACGCCCCGTCCGTCCGCCCGACCGCCCCGTCCGCCCGGTGCCGGACGTCCGATCCCGGGCGTCCGGCACCGGGCGGTTCCGTGGCGCCGGGACCGTCCCCGCGCCGGGTCAGGCCCCGATCCGCCCGACGGCCGGGCGCGGGCACTCCCGCTCCGAGCCGCCCACTTCCTCGCCGAGCCGGTGCACGAGCTCGGCGAGGTCGGTGGGGCGGTCGGGGGTCCACCAGTCGCCGAGCAGGTCGGCCAGGCACTCCTCGCGGGCGGCGGCCAGCCGGTCGGCCACCGCCCGCCCCCGGGCGGTGGGGACCAGGGGCAGCCCCTCGCGCACGGCCAGGCCGCGTTCCTCCAGCTCGCGGGCCGCCTCCAGGGTCACCTCCAGCGGCACGGTGCTGCGGTCGGCCAGGAGGGCGGGTTCGACGGAGCCGTAGCGGTGGATGCGCAGCAGCATCCAGCAGGACGCGGGCCCCAGGTCGGTGCCGGCCCGTTCGCCGACGCGCCGGTAGAGGTCGCGCCGGCCCTGGCGGTTGCCGAGGAGCGACAGGGCGCGGGCGATCTCCTCGTGGGAGGAGCGCTGCACGGGGTTGGGCGGGACGACCTCGCTGCCGTCGGGGGAGCCGACGCTGCCGCGCAGGGGTTCCTCCCTCGGGAACCAGGCCAGGACGAAGGCCGCCAGCACCACGGGCACCGCCCACAGGAAGACGTCGGTGATGGAGGAGGAGTAGACGCCCAGGACCCTCTCCCGGATCTCCGGAGGGAGCGCGCCGACGCCGCGCGGGTCCGCCCGCAGCCCCTCCGGGCTGATGCCGGGCGGCAGCGCCCGGCCCCGCAGGGCGTCGGCCATCCGGTCGGCCAGGACGCTCGCGAAGACCGTGCCGAAGACGGAGACCCCGACCGAGGCGCCGATGGAGCGGAAGAAGGTGGTGCCCGAGGTGGCCACGCCCAGGTGCGCGTAGGGCACGGCGTTCTGCACGGCCAGGATCAGCACCTGCATCACCAGGCCGAGCCCCAGGCCGAAGACGAGGAAGGCGCCGCTCATCTGCCAGGTGGTGCTGTTCTCGTCGAGGTCGTGGAGCAGCAGCAGGCCGATCGCGGTGACGGCGGTGCCCACGACGGGGAAGACCTTCCAGCGGCCGGTGCGGCTGATGATCTGGCCGGAGCCGGTGGAGGTGGCCAGCACGCCCAGCACCATCGGCAGCATGTGGACGCCGGACATGGTGGGCGAGATCCCGTGGACGATCTGGAGGAAGGTCGGCAGGTAGGTCATCGCGCCGAACAGGGCGAAGCCGACGACGAAGCCGATGGCCGAGCAGACGGTGAAGGTCCGTATCCGGAACAGGCCGAGCGGCAGGACCGGCTCGGCGGCCCGCCGCTCCACGAGGACGAAGCCGACCAGCGCGGCGGCGCCGAGCACGGCCAGGCCGACGACCTGCGCCGACGCCCACTCCCAGGTGGTGCCGCCGAGCGAGGTGATCAGCACGACGCAGGTGGCCACCGTGGCGATCAGCAGGATGCCCGGATGGTCGATGCGGTGCTTCTCGCGGCGGACCGGCACGTGGAGGACGGCGGCGATGACGGCGAGGGCCACCACGCCCACGGGCAGGTTGACGTAGAAGACCCAGCGCCAGTCCAGGTGCTCGGTGAACAGGCCG
The DNA here is from genome assembly GCF_039533145.1 of Streptomyces macrosporus. Taxonomy (NCBI): domain Bacteria; kingdom Bacillati; phylum Actinomycetota; class Actinomycetes; order Kitasatosporales; family Streptomycetaceae; genus Streptomyces; species Streptomyces macrosporus. Next base: position 314,978 of record NZ_BAAASZ010000020.1, on the reverse strand, counting down.
CCGAGCAGGGGTCCCAGCACGCTGGTGGCGGCGAAGACCCCGCCGAACACGCCCTGGTAGCGGCCTCGGTCGCGGGGCGGGACGATGTCGCCGACGATCGCCATCGACAGCACCATCATGCCGCCGCCGCCCAGGCCCTGGACGGCGCGGAAGGCGATCAGCTCGGCCATGTTCTGCGCCAGTCCGCACAGGGCGGAGCCGACCAGGAAGACGACGATCGCGCCCTGGTAGAGCCGTTTGCGTCCGTACTGGTCGCCGAGCTTGCCCCACAGCGGGGTCGCGGCGGTGGAGGCCAGCAGATAGGCGGTGACGACCCAGGAGAGGTGTTCCAGGCCGCCGAGGTCGCCGGCGATGGTGGGGAGCGCGGTGGCGACGATCGTCTGGTCGAGGGCGCCCAGCAGCATGCCCAGCAACAGGGCGCCGATCGCCAGCCACACGGTGCGGCGTGGCCGGTCGGCCTCCGGTTCGGTGGGCGGGGCACCGGCGGCCGGTGCGTGCTGCGCCATGGGCACCTCCTCGTCGACGGACGGGCCGCCGCGCGGTCCGGTGCCGGACGGCGCGGCCCGTGGATCGTTCCGTGTTCCGTCCGTGGCGGGTGCCCCGGGAGCGTCGGGCCAAGCAGGTCGTCCGGGACCGCGGGGCGGGCGGACGACCATCGAGCGGGGGAGGGCCATCGAGTAGTCTCTGTGGCATTTCTGAGGGAGGGGAGCCCACAGTGGCGGACACACCCATCTGCCCGGTATGTCGGAGGCCGGTCGACGCCTCCGGTCGGGCGACCTGCCGGTGCGCCGACGTGGAGGTCCTGTCGCGGCCGGCGGCGCAGCCGGACGAGGGTCCGGACCCGGCCGACCTGGCGATGTTCGAGAAGGCGTCCACGGGGGCCCGTCCCCCGGAGGACGACACGTCCCCCCTGCCGGTCGTGGCCGAGCGCCCTCCCCGCCGCCGTGTGCGGCGCGGCCTGGTGCTCGCCGTGGGCGGCACCGCACTGGCCGTGGTCGGCTCCGGCGTGCTGGTCGCCGGGATGTTCGGGCAGGGCGACGACCCCTTCGACGAGGCGCGGTTCGAGGACCGGGGCGGCGCGCCGACCCTCCTGCTGCCCACGGGCGAGGTCGGGGAGTCCGCGAAGCCGAGCGCCGGCGCCGGCCCGTCCTCGTCGCCCTCCTCGTCCCCCTCGGCGTCCGCGAGCCCGTCTCCGAGCGGATCGCCGTCCTCCTCCCCCGGCGCCTCCGGCACCCCCTCCCCCACGCCGACGTCCGAGGACGCCGACCCGCGGCCGTCCTCCTCCGGCGCCCCGGACCGGGGCGACTGGGGCGGCGACCGCGACGACGACCGCGACGGCGACGGGGACCGCTGGGACGGCGAGCGGTCGTCCGTGCTGCGCGAGGGCGACACCGGCCCGGAGGTCGCGGAGTTGCAGTACCGGCTGCGCCAGACGTACGCCTACCGCGGCGACGTGGACGGCCGGTACGACCGCGAGGTCCGCGACGGGGTCGCCACGTTCCAGGAGTGGTACGGGGTGCGGGGCGATCCCGAGGGCGTGTACGGCCCGAACACCCGCCGGGCGCTGGAGCGCGCGACCGGGGGAGGGCGCTGAGACGCGGTCGTGAGATCCGACCGGGGGGTGGCGCGGGAGCGGACCGTTTTGTATCTTGGAGAAACAAAGTGGTTCCGCCCGTTCCCCGTGTCCGTCACGGGATCCCTGACCGGCGGGCGGACCACTTCGTGTTCTCCGCCCCCGCCCGTTGGAGCCCGTGGATGCCGTCCGACCCCGCCGCCACCGCCGTCACCCTGACGGCCCGCGCCCTGCTGCTGGACATGGACGGCACCCTGGTCGACTCCGACGCCGCCGTCGAGCGCGTCTGGCGCGCCTGGGCCGCCGAGCACGGCCTGGACGGGGACGAGGTGATGAGGGTGGCCCACGGACGGCAGGGGTACGCCACGATGGCCGAGCTGCTGCCCGACCGTCCGATGGAGGTCAACGTCGCCGAGAACCGGCGGCTGCTGGAGCGGGAGACCGCCGACACCGAGGGCGTCGTGCCGGTGCCGGGCGCTCCCGCCTTCCTGGCGGCGCTCGAAGGCGTCCCGCACGCGCTGGTGACCTCGGCGAACGTCCCCCTGGCCACCGCCCGCATAGCGGCGGCGGGCCTGCGGATGCCGCGGGTGCGGATCACCGCCGAGTCGGTCGGCGCGAGCAAGCCGCACCCGGAGGGCTTCCTCAAGGCCGCGGCCGAGCTGGGCTTCGAGCCCGGGGAGTGCGTCGTGTTCGAGGACTCCGCGGCGGGCGTCGCGGCGGGCCGCGCGGCCGGTATGCGGGTGGTCGGCGTCGGCCCCCGGGCCGCGGCCTTCTCCCCCACCGTCCACGCGCCGACGCTGGAGCACGTCCGCGTCGAGCCGCGGGACGACGGCACCGTGCGGCTGCGCGTCACCCCCGAGGCCGGCTGAGGCACGGCCCCGAAGACACACGCCCCTCTTCCGGAGCCTTCCTCCCCGCCGGCTCCGGAGGAGGGGCGTGGCCGTCCCCGCCCTCGCCGGGCGGGGTCGGGCACGGGCCGGGCGTCGGGCCCGGTCAGGCGGTCAGCGCCTCGTAGAAGCCGAGCCCGGCCAGGACGAGCATCACGCACGCCGCGATCCTGGTGATCAGCTTCAGGGGGACGCGGCGCATCAGCGCGCGACCGCCCAGGATGCCGATGGCCGCGACGGCCCAGAGGGCGAGCACCGCGCCGAGGCCGACCGAGAGCGGGTTCTCGTAGCGGGCGGCGAGGTTGGCCGTCATGATCTGCGTGAGGTCGCCGAACTCGGCGACCATGATCAGCATGAATCCGCTGCCCGCCACCTTCCAGAAGGACTGGTCCTTGGGCTTGCGGATCTCCTCCTCCCCGTCGTCCTTCTTCAACAGCAGCATCAGCGCGCCCGCCAGGAACAGCGCGCCGGTGATGCCCTGCACCAGCCGCTGCGGGAGGAGGGTGAGCACGCTGCCCGCGGCGACGGCGAGGGCGACGTGGACCGCGAAGGCGGCGGCGACGCCCGCGAAGACGTACGAGGCGCGGTAGCGGGTGCCGAGCACCAGCCCGGCGAGAGCCGTCTTGTCGGGAAGTTCGGCCAGGAAGACGACGCCGAAGGTCACGGCGGCGACGGTGAGACTGAGCACGGAAGGGTTTTCCTCGTCGATGGGTATCGGGCCGCCCTGCCGAGGGGGCCCGCCGGGAGCGAGCACACTTCGGCACGGCAGCGTCATGGACATGCGGTCATGAGCTGCGGCCGAAGGTCTCGCTGGCACGGTGCGCGGGCACCGGCTCCGGGCGCCGGGTCGGTCCGTCGAGGACGGGCCGACCAGTGTGTCGACGGTCCGGCGAAGAGCTACTCCCCTTCAGTCGTCCGCCAGCCTACGCGATGTCCCGGGTCATCGGCCGGCCGCCGGCCGACCGCCGCCCCCGCCGGCGCCGTCCCGGTGCAGCCGCCCGCGCGCGATCAACTCCAGCATCACCGAGACCGCGATCACCTCCACCAACAACAGCGCGACCAGCACGAAGAGTTGGACGGCCCCCGCCTGGACCGGCGAGGCGCCGCCCAGCAGCATGCCGACGAAGGCGCCGGGCAGTGTGACCAATCCCACGGTCCGGGTCTGGTCCAGGGCGGGGATCAGGCCGCCGGAGGCCGCCGGGCGGGCGATCTCCATGCGGGCGTCGCGCTCCAGGAAGCCCAGCGCCAGCGCGGCCTCGACCTCGCCGTGCCGGGTGCGCAGCGCGTCCAGCGCGTTGCGGCCGGCGAGGGTGCTCGCGGTGAGCGCGCCGCCGATGAGGATGCCGGTGACGGGGATCAGCGTGATGCCCCGGAGCGGGACGAGCCCGCCGAGCAGCAGCACGAGCACCACCGGCACCACCCCCGCGGCGATCGGGAGGCCCGCCCACCACCAGGTGCGGTTGCCGGTGACGCGCCGGCCCGCGGTCCGCGTCGCCACCGCGTACATCAGGACGAGGAAGGCGAGCAGGGTCGGCACCGCGCCGACGACCCAGCCGATCACCCAGGAGACGGCGGCGAGCTGGACCGCGGCCCGCGCTCCGGCGGCGAGGACGGCGCGGGCGTGGCCGTGCCCCCTGTCCGGGGCCAGGTGGGCGAGCGCGGCCACGCCGGCGGCGGCCAGGAGGAAGACGACGAGGACGACGCCCAGGGCGGGGGCGACGGGCAGCAGGGTGTCGGCCGCCCGGTACGGCGCGGCGGACGGTGCGACAGGCGGTACGGCTGACACTCCGTCAGCGTATGCGGCGACTCCGGGCGTCCCGTGGCAGCGCCACGCGCCGGGCGGATGCGTCGAGCGCGTCGATCGGTCCGGTCGACACTCTTGATCTGACGTGCTCATGTCGTCACCCTGTTACCTGGCGATCCCCGGGAGGAAACCTTTCGGCGCCACCCTGTCGGGGTCCTTCCGCCCGATATCCCCCCACTCCAAAGGGAGTTCACATGCACGGCATGCGCATGCCCGCCGTACGGCGCGGCTTCTACGCGCGTCGATCCATCACTCTCGGCGCGATATTCGCCCTCTGCGCCGGGCTGTTCCTCCTGGGCGCCCCCACCGCCCAGGCCGCACCGCCCACCCCACCGAGCGCCACCACCGCCCGCTCCTACCTGACCGCCCTGACGGTGCGGGCCGAGGGCTCCTCGGACGGCTACAGCCGCGACAAGTTCCCCCACTGGATCACCCAGAGCGGCACCTGCAACACCCGCGAGGTCGTCCTCGAGCGCGACGGCAGCAACGTGGTGCAGGACAGCTCCTGCGCGGCCACCAGCGGCAGCTGGTACTCCCCCTACGACGGCGCCACCTGGTACGCCGCCTCCGACGTGGACATCGACCACGTCGTGCCGCTCGCCGAGGCATGGCGCTCGGGCGCGAGCTCCTGGACCACCGCCAAGCGGCAGTCGTTCGCCAACGACCTGAACATCGCGCAGCTCATCGCCGTCACCGACAACGTCAACCAGGCCAAGGGCGACCAGGACCCCGCCGAGTGGATGCCGCCCCGCACCGCCTACCACTGCACCTACGCCCGGATGTGGGTGTGGGTGAAGCACAGCTACGGCCTCTCCGTGGACTCCGCGGAGAAGACCCGGCTGAGCAGCGTGCTCAGCGGCTGCTGACACGAGGTCCCGGAACCTCCCGGCCCTCCCCACCGTCGCCCCGGACGGAGGGGAGGGCCGGCGCGCGACCGGCCGCCCCCGGCCGCGGCACGGGACCCGGCGGATTCCCACGGGTGGCACGGGCGTACGCCGAACGGCGCACGACGCCCCCGGCCGGGGCCGGACCGGGGAGTGAACGTGCCGGAAACACTGGGGGCCTGCTCTACGCCCCCTGGATCTACGTCCTCATCGCGCTGTCCGTGCTGCTGGACGTCTTCCTGCCCCTCCTGCCGAACGGCCTCCTGGTGATCGCCGCCACGGCCACCGCCACCGGGACGGCCGCCGCCGACGTCGCCGGACTGCCCACCGACGCCCCGCTTCCCCGGACGTGCGCGCTGGTGGTGTGCGCCGCCACGGCCTCGGTCCCGGGCGACCTGCTGGTGTACGCCCTGGCCCGGCACGGCAGCGTCCGCCTCGGCCGGGTCGTCGCCCGCTCCCGCCGGCTGACGTCCGCTCAGGAGCGGCTCGGCGAGGCCCCGGCCCGCGGCATCGGCCCCCTGGTCGTCCTGGCCCGGTTCGCGCCGGCCGGCCGTTCGGTGACGAGCCTGGCGGCGGGCACGGCGCGGCGGCGCACCCGGGAGTTCCTCCCCTGGTCCGCCCTGGCGGGCCTGGCCTGGGCCGCGTACGGCGTCACCGTCGGCCGGCTCGGCGTCCGGTGGCCGGGGGCGTCCTGGATCGGTACGGCGGTCTCCGTGCCGGCCCCCTTCGGCACGGGCGTGCCGGCCGTCCGCCTGATGCGGCGCGGGCAGGCGCGGAACGCCTCCTGACGCGGAGTCCGGCGCCCCTCCCTCCCGTCCCGGCGCCTCCGCCGGAATGCCGGGCGCCAGGGACGGGAGGGGGACGCGTCAGGGCTTGCGGGCGATGCCCGCGTAGAGGGAGACCTCGGCGTCGGTCGCGTCCGCGAAGGGCTGGTCCGGCTCCGGCTTCCAGCGGTGCGGGGGGACCAGGCCGGGCTCGACGAACTCCAGCCCCTCGAAGAAGGGCAGGATCTCCTCCCTGGTGCGCTCCCGGCCCATGGAGGTGTTCGCGGCCTCCGCCATCCGGTGCAGGCGCTCCCACGTCCCGGGGTCGAAGTCCGGGGTGCAGTGGGTGAGGCAGAGGTAGCTGCCGGGCGCCAGCGCGTCCACCAGCTCCGCCACGACCTCGTACGGCCTCTTCTCGTCGCCGATGTAGTGGAAGACCGCGTTGAGGGAGAGCGCGACCGGCCGGCTCAGGTCCAGCGTCTCGCGGAGTTCGGGGTGGTCCAGGATCGTGCCCGGCTCGGTCACGTCCGCGTGGAGGTAGGCCGTGCGTCCCTCGGGCGTGCTGCGCAGCAGCGCCTGCGCGTACCGCAGCACGATGGGGTCGTTGTCGGCGTAGACGACCCGGGCCTCGGGAGCCTCGCCCTGGGCGATCTGGTGGAGGTTGGGCTCGGTCGGTATGCCCGTGCCGATGTCCAGGAACTGCCGGATCCCCGCCTCGCGGACGAACCACCGGGTAGCCCGGTGCATGAAGGCGCGGTTGACGCGGGCGCCGGTCAGCACGCCGGGCCAGCCGGCGATGACCGCCTCGGCGCCCTTGATGTCGGCCTCGTAGTTGGTCTTGCCTCCGAGGAAGTAGTCGTACATGCGCGCCGAGTGCGGCCTGCTGGTGTCGATGTCGTCGGCGGAGAAGCCCTGCGCGGTCATCTCGTCTCCCGTGGGGGGTGGTGGGGTTCGGCGGGGGTCTCAGGTGAGCAGGAAGTCGGCCTCGCCGCGCTTGGCCCCCAGGATGAAGGACTCGATCTCCTGGTGGGTGTAGATCAGGGCCGGACCGTCGGGGTCGTTGGACTGCCGCAGCGCCACGCGGCCGTCGCCGAGCTTCATCGCCTCCACGCAGTTGCCGCCGTTGGTCCCGCTCCACGGCTTGTGCCAGCCCTCGGTCCCGAGCTCCTTGGCCGGCATCCCGTTGTAAATGTGACCCATCGGTCAGAACTCCTTGCGAATGTCACCGAGGAGCTTCTCGGTGTGTCGTACTGATACGGCCTGAGCACCCATGCGGTCCAAGACCTCCAGGTAGGCGGCCGTGTCGGGGCGCTCGTCGAGATAGACGGCGCCGGTGAGGCTTTCGGTGTAGACGATGTCCGGAAGTTCCGGTATGTCGAAGCGGAACAGCTGGAAGGGCCCGAACATGCCGGGATGGGGCCCCGCGTCGAACGGCAGGACCTGGAGCGTGACGTTCGGCAGCGTCATCGCCTCCAGCAGCCGGTCGAGCTGCGCCCGCATGACCTCCGGCCCGCCGACGGGCCGGCGCAGGACCGTTTCGTCCATCACGATCCACAGCCGCGGGGCGTCGGGTTTGGAGAGGAGGCACTGCCGCCCCATGCGCAGCGCGACCCGGCGGTCGATCTCCTCCTCGGACGCGTTGGGGAAGCCGGTGCGCAGCAGCGCGCGGGCGTAGCCGTCGATCTGGAGCAGGCCGGGGACGCAGTGGGGTTCGTAGCCGCGGATGAGGTTCGCGGCGCCCTCCAGGCTGACGTAGAGGCCGAACCAGTCCGGCAGGACGTCGCGGAAGCGGTGCCACCAGCCCGGTTTGCGGGACTCCTCCACCAACTCCAGAAAGGCGTCGATCTCCGGCCGTTCGACCCCGTAGGTCTCCAACAGCTTCTCGACGAACAGCGGTTTCAAGCCGACTTCGGCCTTCTCCATGCGGCGGACCGTCGCGGCGTTGACGCTGAGCGCTCGGGCGGCCTCCTCAAAGGAGCATCCGGCCCTTTCCCGCAGGTCGCGAAGCCGCAGGCCGAGCACGATCCGCCCGACGGTTGCCACGTTCCCTCCCTCGAAAACCCTGTCGGACTGAGAGTCTGACACACCGTCGATGAGCGAGGCAGCCTGCCTTGAATATTCTGCAATTTGCAAGACGCCTCTTGCCTTCTGCCCGCGGCAGCGGGGATAGTGAGGGTCCCCCCAGGCAGACATACGGAAGGCGGACGGCCGTGGCGCTTTCTCAAGGCACGATGACGCTCCCGAGTCCGGTCGGCGTGTGCCCTGATCTGCGTCAGGAGACGTTCGAACTGCCGGCGCAGGCGGTCTCCGTCGCCGAGGCGCGCAACCGTGCCTTCGAGCGGCTGCGCCAGTGGGGGATGTCCGTGGACGTCTGCCACACGGCACGGCTGGTGGTCTCCGAACTCTTCACCAACGCCGTGCTGCACACCGACAGCGACCGGATCGGTTGCCTGTTGTACGTCGCCGACAACCAGATACGCATCGAGGTGCGCGACCAGGGCAGCTACGCGAGCACCCCGATGCTGCTCTTCCCCGGGGCCGAGGAGGAACGCGGCCGCGGCCTTCAACTGATCGAAACGCTCACGCAGGCCTGGGGGGTCGAGTCCGCCGGACGCGGACTGGGCCACATCGTGTGGGCCGTCATCCGGCCCTGAGCCGTCCAGCGGCCGGATGACCGAAAGGGCCCGGCCCCGTCCCGGCGAGGGGACGGGGCCAGGGCCACACAGGACGGGGGGCTCGAGCCGTGTGGGGGCGGCTCGGGCCCCTCTCCGTTCCCGCCGTACGGCGCCTCCTCGCCGGCGGAAGCCCCCGACCGGCTCCTGCCGGCACGATCGCGGCACCACGGTCGGGTCCGGCTCCTCCACCGCCACGGTTTCGGTCCCGACCGTTCCGCCCTGGACGCGGCGGTCCGCGAGGGCCCGTGGGAGGGGTGCCCGACGTGCGGCCGCGCGGGGCGGGTGTCACGCGGTTCTCCGCGGTCTCAGTCCGCGGTCCGCTCCACCGGGATCCACAGCTCCGCGTTCGCCTCCGCGCCGTCCGCCGACAGCCGGGTGCGCAGGATCTCCGGACCCGGCCTGCTCCGGTACGGGTTGGAGGGGAACCACTGGGTGAACACGTCCCGCCACAGGTGCTGGAGCGCCCGCGGGAACTCGCCCGAACTCTCGAAGACCGCCCACGTCCCCGCCGGGACGGTGAGGACGTCCATGTCCTCGGGAACGTCCTCGGGGGCCTTCGCGCCGGTCACCACGCCGTGCCAGTAGTCCAGCTCGCTGCCCTCCGCACGGTCCTCGGCGATGTCGTCGCTGACGGCCACGATGCCGCGCGGCTCCTGGTCGGAGAGTTCCTCCAGGCGCTCCCGGACCTCACGGTCGACGCTCCGCACGAACGCGGCGATCGCCGGGTTCACCCCCTCGTACACCAGGGGGACGCGCGCCTTCCTGCCGACCACGGCGAACTCCCCCTTCTCCACCACCCGGTACCGCATCTCACTGCTCCCTTCGACGACGAGCCGGAAGGACATCCGGGGCTGGGAGTTCAGGGCGGCACCGGTCCGCCTGGCCTCGCCGGGGCCGATGCCGTGCACGGCGCGGAACGCGCGGGCGAACGCCTCGCCCGAGCCGTAGCCGTACCGCACCGCGATGTCGAGCAGCGTCCGCTCCCCCGCGAGCACCTCGGCGCCCGCGACGGTGAGCCGGCGGCGGCGGACGTACTCCGACAGGCCCATGCCCGCCAGCGCGGAGAACAGCCGCCGCAGGTGGTACTCCGAGGTGAGGGCGATCCGCGCCAACTCGGCCGCGTCGACCTGTCGGTCGAGGTTCCGCTCGATGTGGTCCATGGCCCGGTTCAGCCGCTCCAGCACTCCCGGCCCTCCTTCCTTCCTCCTACGCCGTCCACGCTAGGAAGGGCGGCCCCGCCCGACCCGACATCTCGTGCCCGATCCGGTCGGGTCGCGGGCTCCTCCACCCGGGGGCCGGGCGTCCACCGTCGGACGGGCCCTCGCGCCGGTGGCGGTGGACGGTCACCCCGCTCTCCCCTCCACCGCCTCCCCGGCGGCGTCCAGCGCCAGGTGCCACGGGTACGCCTCCGGCCGTCCCTGGCCCGGAGGGTTCGGCACGAAACCGCCGGGACCGTACAGCACCCGCGCCCCCGCCCGGCGCAGGGTCTCCAGCGAGCGGTCGAACTGCGGGTGCGTGGCGTAGGCCGAGTTCACGCACGGCATCACCACCAGCGGGATGCGCTTGCCGATCGCCTCCGCGGTGAAACCCACCACGAACGTCGAGGTGATGCCCAGCGCGCACGCGTTGACCGTGTTCAGCGTCGCCGGCGCCACCACCACGACGTCCGCACGGGGCCAGACGTCCGGCAGGCCCGGCAGCCGGTAGGAGCTGCGCACCGGGTGCCCGGTCAGCTCCTCCAGCTCCGGCAGCCGGTCCGCCAGCCACTCCCGCGCGGTCGGCGTCACCCCCAAACACACGTCCCACCCCCGTGCCCTGGCGTCACGGACCGCGCGGTCGATGTGGAGCACCGGCAGGGCCGCGCAGCCGAGGAGGTACAGAACTCGGTTCGTCATGGAGGGCAGTCCACCACATGCGACCGACACCGGATCCGGTCCGCGGGGGCCGGACGCGGGTACCTTTCCACCAGCGCACGAAACGAAAGGACGCCGGTATGCCCGTAGCGGACGACGAGCACATCGGTTCCCGGATCGCCGCCCTGCGGAAACGCGCCGGACTCACCCAGCGGGGCCTCGCCCAGCGCATCCCCTACTCCTACAGCCTGCTGCGCCACGTCGAGAGCGGACACAAGAAGGCGTCCCCGCAGCTCGTCGCCGCCGTCGCCGGGGCGCTGCGCGTCGACGTGGCCACCCTGACCGGGCACGCCGAGCACCCCCTGCGGCCCGACCGCGTGGCCGCCCTGGTCCGGCCCATCCGCGAGGCGCTCGACCTGTACGACCTGCCGACGGACCCCCGCGAGGCCGGGGCCTCCCCCTCCGACCTGATCGCCGCGGCCGACGCGCTCTGCCGCGACGTGCGCGAGGCACGGCTGTACCAGGCGGCGGCGACCCTGCCGGGCCTCCTGGCGGACCTGACCGCCTCCTGCCACGAGCGCCCGAGCACGGAGCTGTGGCGGGCCATGGCGTCCGCGTGCCGCAGCGCCCACGACGTGACGACCAAGCTCGGGCGCTACGACCTGGCGGCCATCGCGCTCGACCGGATGGGCTGGGCCGCCGAGCACGCCGGCGACCCGCTGCTGGGCGCGATCCGGCAGTACAAGAGGGCCCTGTCCTACCGCAGCCGGGACGCCGAGCACCGCATCGGTCTGCGCATGGTGGCGTTCGGACACGACCTGCTGGGCCGGGCCGAACCGAGCACGGAGACGCTGGCGGTGACCGGCCAACTGCACCTGGGCGCGGCGGTGATAGCGGCCCGCGCGGGCGACCGCTCGGCCGTCGAGGAGCACCTGGCGCAGGCCGCCGAGACGGCCGCGCGCACGGGCGAGGTCGGGGCGGTCCACTGGCTGTCCTTCGGCCCCGCGAACGTCGGGGCGCACGAGGTGTTCGCCCGGCTGGAGCTGCGGCAGTTCGACGAGGCGCTGGAGGCGGCCCGCGCCGTCCGCCCGCCGCGCGGCTGGGCCGCGTCACGGCGGGCCGCCCTGCTGGTGGACGTGGCGCGCGCGGAGCTGGAGACGGGCCGGGTGGAGGCGTCGTTGACCTCGCTGTTGAAGGCCCGCAGGCTGGCGCCCCAGCAGACCCGCTTCCACCCCCGGGTGCGGGAGACGGTGCGGGCGCTGCTGCACCTGCGGCGCCGCTCCCCGGACACGCTGACGCGGCTGGCCTCCTGGCTGGGGGTGTGAAC
>NZ_BAAASZ010000020.1:278838-303185 GCF_039533145.1 Streptomyces macrosporus | reverse complement strand
GCGCGGCCGGCGCCGTCCCCGTACGGGTGTCACCGAAGAGTGACAGTTGAGGGGTTGCCGCGCCGCCACCCTGGGGCCGTAAGCGATCAGTGACGACGTCCGGGGGTTCCCGTGCCCACGACACCCGACGCCACACCGCCCACGGCCGGCGGCCCGGTCGACACGGCCGCCATCCAGCACACCATCCGCCGGGCCCTGGCCCACGGCAGCGCGTCCCCGCGCCACGAGGACCTGGTCGAGCTGGGGACTCTGCTGCGCGGGCACATCCGCCTGTTGCTGCCGATCGCGCGGGCGCGCATGGAGGCCATGCCTCCGGCCGCCACCGAGCGGCTGCGCCACAGGACCCGGCTGGCGTGGATCGGCAACCAGCTCGGCTGTGGCCTCGGGGACGAACTGCCGTCCGCCCGGCGGCAGGTGCGTTCCCTCGCGCTCGACTGTCGGTGGCTGCTGCGGCAACTCCCCGGACGGGACAGGAAGGCGACACCGTGACCCTCACCCCCTCCCCCCACCGGACGGGCTTCGTCCCCCGCCAGGCGGGCCCCCTGTCCCACCGGGCGGACCGGGCCCCGGCCGCCCCGGCCGAGGCCGCCGGGAACGGCCTTCCCCTGAACTGGCTGCACCCCACCGGCCGGGTGTCCGCCGTCCTGTCCGCCTGGGAGCGCGGCGTCCTGGCCGAGGTCCCCACCGGGATCGCCTGGGACGTCGTCCGCGTCCCGGCCGACCTGGCCCAGGAGACCGTCCAGCGGCTGCGGGACGCCGGCGCGCCGGTGGGCCCCGTCCTCTCGGCCCCGCTGGGCGCGGAGTTCTTCGTCGCCCTCGGCTCGGCGGACGGCTGGGACGTCACCGGGGGCAGGGTGCTCCCCTACGGGACGCTGGTGCTGATGCCGCCCCCGAACACCGTCGAGCCCCGGCGGGTCGGCGACCGCCGCTGGATCGTCGGCCCGACCGACCGGCTGCCTCAGGGAGCGGACCTGCGGGACGCCTACGCCGAGGCCCGCGCGCACGCCGCGGAGGTCGCCGAGACCGCGGAGTGAACGCCGCGGTGCCGTGGCGACCGTCGTCACGGCACCGCCTCCCACCTGCGCACTTCCGCCCGCGCCGGCACCGGGACGCATGGGACGCCAACACCCGGATAGGCGTACGGGGTGAGCACTTACCAGGAAAGAGGCATCCCGGCCGAGGCGGCGGACACCGCGCCGCCCGCGCCCGCGCGGCCGCCCGCCGTGGCGCGGGGCGGGGCGCCGGCTCCCCGGACCCTCCGCCCGATGGAGCCGCGGCGGGACGGCGAGGGCAGCCTGGCCCACGTGGTGGAGACCCTTCTCGACAAGGGCCTGGTGCTCAACGCGGACATCATGGTGTCGGTGGCCGGCGTCGAACTCCTCGGCATCCGGCTGCGGGCGGCCCTGGCCTCCTTCGAGACCGCCTCGCGGTACGGGCTGGAGTTCCCCGCGGGCACCGACACCGAGACGGCCGCCTGGCGCGAGGCCCGCGAGGAGAAGGAGACCTGCCCCGAGTGCGGGAAGCGGGTCCCCGTCCACCAGTTGCTCCACGAGTGGTGCCCGTGGTGCGGGTGGCGCAGCGCCCAGGCGCGGCTGGCCGGCGACGCCCCGCGCGCCCTGCCGGAGCCCGGCGGCTCCGGCGGCTCCGACGGTCGGACCGTCCGGGGCGACCGGGACGGGGAGGACGAGCGGCGTGACGGCTGAGCGGCCGCCGATGAAGCCGACGAGGGACCCGCGGGTGACGCTGGACGACCTCGTCGAGGTCCTGCTGAACAAGGGCGCCGTCCTGCACCTGGACCTCATCGTGGCGGTGGCCGACATCCCCCTGATCGGCGTCAGCCTGCGCGCGGCGATCGCCGGCATGGAGACCATGCTGGAGTACGGCATGTTGCGGCAGTGGGACGCCGACACCCGGGCCTGGGCCGAACGCTCCGCCGCGCGGCGCGAGTTGGAGCTGCGGGCCGGCGAGGAGAGCGTCGCCCGCATGTACGGCGGCCACCTGTCGGAGGACGGCTTCCACACCACCTGGCGTCCGGGCACCGTCCACCTCACCGACCAGCGGCTGGTCGTCCTGCGCCGCGAGCCGCGCGAGGTGCTGTGGGAGGCCGAACTCGCCGCGGTGCGCGCGGTGCGGCTGGAGAGCGAGCGCACGGTCGGCGGCGAGACCCGCACCCGGCTGCGGGTGGAGCTGGCCGACGGCGTGGGGGCGCTGCTGTCCGCCGCCGACCCCGAGCGCCTGCGCGATCTGCTGGCCCGCACCTGCCCCGGCCCCCTGGCCTCGGACGGCCCGCCGCCCGGTGTGCCGGGTCCGGGCGACCGGGCGCTGGTGGAGGGGCACCTGTGGTACCGCGAGCCGCGCCGGGACGGCCCCCTGTGGCGCGGCGGGAACGGCCGGCTCACCCCGAACGGCCTGGTGTGGAAGTCGCCGCTGGACGCCCGTCCCGCCCTGGTCCTGCCGGCCGCGGACGTCACCGCCGTCCGCCCCGGCACGGAACGCGGACCGGGCGGCGAGGGGACCGTGTTCACCGTGGAGACCGGCTCCCGCGGGACGGTCACCCTCGCGGCCGACGAACCGCGCCGCTGGACCGAGGCGTGGGAGTCGCTGCGCGGCACGGCGCGGTCGTCCGCGGCGCGGCTGCCCACGGCGTGACGGAGCGGCGGAGAGCACGGGCGGAAGACGGCGGGAGAGACGGCGGGAGGAGGAGACGATGGCCATCACAGTCGACGAGAAGAGCCTCAAGCACGGTGTGCTGTCCCTGGTGGTCACCCTGGTCGAGGTGATCCAGGAGGCCCTGGAGCGCCAGGCCGTGCGCCGGATGGAGGGCGGCGACCTGACCGTGGAGGAGCTCGAACGCCTCGGCAACGCCCTCCTGGAACTGGACGAGGCGATCGAGGAGATCAAGGCCGACCACGGCATCACCGAGTCCGTCGCGGACCTCCACCGGGGTCTGGACGAGGTCGTGGACGACGTGGTGGACAAGCTGGTCAACCCCGCCCGCTGGGCCGAGGAGGCGCGGCGGTGACGGAACGGGCCCTCTACGTCTACGCGGTGGTGCCCCACCGGCCGGCCGCCGCCGCCGGCGTCACCGGCGTCGACGGCCGCCCCCTGCGTCTGCTGGAGGCGCCGGGCACGGGCGTCGCGGCCCTGGTCCACGACGCGGACCCCGCCCCCTACCAGGGGACGGACGAGGAGGTGCGGCGCCGGGTGGCCGAACAGGACGCGGCGGTGGTGGCGGTGTGGGAGCGCACCGGGACGGCCCTGCCCATGACCTTCAACGTCCTGGTGGCGCCCGACACCTCCGCCGGAGCCCCCCGGAGCGCCGAGGAACGCCTGCGGGAGTGGCTCGCCTCCCGCGCGGACGGGCTCCGCTCCCGGCTGGACGCCCTGGCCGACCGGGCCGAACTCAGGGTGGAGATCACCGTCGACCGGGCGGAGGCCGCACGGGACGACGAGCGCGCCCGCTCCCTGGAGGCCGAGATGGCCGACCGCTCCCCCGGCCTGCGCCGTCTGCTCGCCCGGCAGTTGGAGCAGATCCGGCGGGAGTCCTCCGAGCGCCTGGCCGACGCCCTCTACGCCGACGTGCGCCACCGGCTCCTGGCGGTGGCGGAGGACCTGCGCGAGCGGAGCCGGAGCGTGCGCGACGCCGACGAGAGCAACGTCCTCTCCGCGGCGCTCCTCGTCCGGAAACCGGACATCGAGGCCGTGGGCGCCGTCCTGGCGGCCGTCCGGGACGAACAGCCCGCCGCCCGCATCCGCTTCCTCGGCCCCTGGCCGCCCTACTCCTTCGCCGACCTCTCCGACGACGCCCCCCACGAGGACGGCCCCGGCCGGGACGCGCCCGCCCCGACCGCCGCGGGGAGCTGAACGCCTCCGGCGGCGGCCGGCGAACGGGCCTCCCACGGCCGGGGGTTCACCCGGCCCCGCCGCGGGAGGCCCCGGCCCTCGGGCGGTGGAGGACGTCGGAGGACGTCAATCGACCTCGATGCCGTACTCCTCGACCAGCGCCACCAGGCCCTCCGGGTAGCCCTTCCCGCCGAGGACGAAGTCCCAGTCGCCGTTGGCGCGTTTGCGGAACGAGCCCAGCACGAGGGCGGTCTCGCCGGGCCGGCCGTCGGAGACGTCCAACTCGTCGACCGCCGTTCCCGACGGGTCCGAGAGGCGGATCCGGGCGTTCAGGAAGCCCGACAGGTCGGCGCCGGGGGCGGCCTCGGGATCGACGGCGGCGACCAGCACCAACCGGTCCGCCTGTGGGGGGAGTTCGTCGAAGCGCACCCAGACGGCGGCCCTGTCCTCGCCGAACCCCGGCATCATCCGCACACTGCCGTCCGGATTGCTCGGGTTGTTGTAGAAGACGAACTGGTCCTCGTCGAGCACCCGGCTTCCCCGGCAGACGAGCGCGCACACGTCCAGGGCGACACCGCCGGTCCACGTCAGGCCCAGCACGGTGGCGTCGTCCGATTCGATGTCCGACCCGGCGTCCGACCCGGCGTCCGACCGGGCATCCGGCCCGGCGCCCGGTCCGGTGTCGAGACCGGCCTCCCCCGCCCGGGAGGCGCCGCCGAGGCGCCCGCCCAGGCCGTGGCGGTGGAGCAGGTCGACCAGTTCGGTGCCCTGGATCAGCGTGAGCGGCTTGCCGTTGGCGAAGGCGTGCGCCCCGGGGCCGAAGGCGGACGTGGTGATCAGCACGCCCTTGTTCGCGCCGACGCTCTGGACCGTGCCGTACAGATCGCGCACCGCGCTCGGCGGCACGGTGTTGCGGTACCGCTTCACCTGCACGACGATCTTCCCGCCCCGGATCGGGTCGGGGTCCAGCGCGTCCACGTCCACGCCCCCGTCGCCCGAGCGGCTCGTGGTCACCGCCTGCATGCCCATGGCCCGGAACAGCTCCGCGACGAGCTCCTCGAACTCCAGCGGGTCCATGTCGTACAGGTCCGGCTCCTCGCCGTCCCCGTGGGAGACCACGGGGCGCCCCGCCTCGCCGGGCAGCCGGACGGGACGCACCTCGGCACGGCGGTCCGGGCGGTCGGAGAGTTGGCCGCGGAGCCCTTCCACCAGGCACTCGGGAGCGCTCACCCGGGTGAGGTTCAGCCGCTCGAAGTCGGCGCGGGACACCATCACCGTGGCCAGGAAGACCTGCGTCCGGTGCCCCGTGGCGGGGTCGGTGTCGTCCACGAACCCGTTGAGGGCGACGGAGTCCAGCACCCCGAACGAGTCGGCGACGAAGAGGTCGCGCACCGCCAGGAGCACGCACTGCGCGAGCACGTCCCGGTACAGGGCGCGCCGCTCGGCGGCCGGCCGCTTGACCTCCTTGTCCCGGTCGGCGCCGGGCATGTACCGCACCATCGACACCTCGGGCACGACGGCGTAGCCGGGCAGTTCCCAGTTGAGGACGAGTCCGCGCGCGGCGGGGTCGAACGACGCGGACACCCGGCGGGGGAAGTCGTCCGGCCACCCCCGCGATGCGTACAGCGCCGCGGTGAAGTACTCCACGACCGCGGCCGGCTCGCCCCGGCCCAGGGCCGCGGTCAGCTCCTCGACGCCGGCGTTGTGCCGCCGGATCTCCGCCAGTCGCTCGTCCGCCCACTGCCGGTACTGCCGCTGGTAGGCGGCCAGGCTGTGTTGCCGCTGGGCCTCCGCCGCCTGAGCCGCCCGCAGGTCGTGCTCGTACCGCGCGCGGGCCTGCTCCTGCGTCTGCCGGTTCGCCCCGAACCCCCATCCGCCCCGCTGCCGGGGCAGGTAGGCGTCGGGATCGGGCATCGGCACGGGGACGCCGAGCTGCCCCGGGTCGAACGGCTCGACCTGTTCGGGGCGCTTCAGCGCCTCGGGGGTGAACGCCGGGGCACGGCACCCCGTGGCCAGGAACGACCTCAACGTCTCGACCCGCCGGTCGATTTCCTCGGTGCGCCGGCGCGCGTCGGCCTCCCGCCGTTCCCGGTAGGCCGCCTGCTGCTCGCGCCGGTTGCGCGCCGCCGCCCGCTCCGCGGCCCGCTGCCGGCGCTCCTCCTCACGCTGGTGCTGCGCCCAGGCGCGGCGCCGCGCCTCCTCCTGACGTTGCTGTTGACGCTGGATCTCCGCCCACGTGGCGACCAGTCCGCGAGAACGGCGGCTCATGTACGTCGTGGCCCTCCCCGAGACCTCACAGGTCCCACACCACACATTGGTTGAAGAAACGACGATATCGCTTCGCGGGGGGCCTCGTCACCGTTCGCGGTCCATCCGTCACACATCGGTGTGCGGCGGCGGCCTCGCCGCCGCACACCGTCCTCGTCCGGGGAGCCGGTCGGACGGGCTCAGACGTTGAACTCCTCCGGGCGGAGCCCCAGCGCGGCGCAGGCCTCCCGGATGACGTACTGCTCGGCCTGCGCGAAGTAGCCGTCGGAGCCGGCGATCACGATGCCGGTCTGGATCACCGCCCTGGCCTCCGTCGGCTTCTTGGCGACCTTGGCGATCTCCTGCATCGCCTCCGCCTTGCCCATCTGGAAGTTGGCCAGCAGGTGGTCCACGTGCTTGTTGAACCGCTGACGGAGCTGGTCCGCCGGGAAGTTCTGCAGAACGTCGTTGCCGACGATCATCGACTCGACGTGCTGCCGCTCGGCCGGGTCCACCTGTCCGTCCGCGGCGGCCACCAGCGCGCACATCGCCATGCTCGCGTCCCGGTAGGCGCCGCTCTTCAGCTCGGTCTTCATGGAGCTGAGCTGGGACTTCAACATGCTCACCAGCTGGGCGCGCGAGCCCCCGCCGGATCCGGAGCCATGGCCCCCGCCGTGCGCGCCCGGCGTATGCGCGCCCGGTGTCTGCGCGCCCCGGGACTGCTGGAGGCTCTTGGCCTGGTCCTTGATCCGATCCCACATCGCCACTGGTGCCACCTCGGCTTCTGTCACTGCCCGTCTCGTCACGGCCTGCGTCCTGCCAACGATTCCGGACCGTGATCGGGTTCCTCCGGCGGGCCGGCCGTCCACCGTTCGGCCCTCACCGAGCCGGGTGCCCCGCCGCGATCGGTCGTCTCAGGCGGCCCGCCGCCAGATCCCCTCCCACTGGCACCAGTGCCCCGGGGCCGGCGGAACCCTCCTCTCCGTCACCCTGGTCAGGGGGACGACCGGCTCGAAGCCCGCCGGAACGACCCCTTCGAGTTCGTCCCTCGCGAAGAAGTGGACGTCGAGCCCCTTCTTGGGACCGGCGAGGTAACGGACCGTCAGGCCGCCGTCCGGATGGGTCTCGACCACCTCGTGCGCGGGGTGGAGGTGGGTGCCGACGGCGTTGACCCGGACGCACAGGAGCCCACCGGGCGCGACCCGTGCGGCCGCGGCCCGGACGTGGTCGTGGCACCGGCCGCGCGGACCGTGCTGGAACACCTGGATCCCGACCACGATCGGGAACCTCTCGTCGGGCGGCAGGTCGTGCACCGTACCGTGCACGAGCCGGTCGGCCGGCAGGTCGGGGAGCCGGTCCCGGAGCGCCTCCAGCGCCTCCCCCGAGACGTCGAGCCCCACGAGGTCGAGGCCCGCCTCCCGGAGGGGAACGAAGTTCCGGCCGTTTCCGCAGCCGATGTACAGGCCCGACCGGAGTCCTCGGGCGCGCGCCTCCCTCACGACGGTCTCCACCATCGCCACGGGCGGCTCGTCCCGGTAGCGGCCACGGCGGTACTCGTCGTCCCACCGCTCGGCCACCGCGGCGTCCGGGTCCATCGGGCCTCCTGGGGGTATCGGTTCGATGCGACGTTCCGGGACTCCTACCCGGAACGGGAGCCGGTGGCCCGCGCACGCGTCCCGCGTACGGGCGTACGGGGTGGCCGGCGGAACAGGCCGGGGACGCCGGCGGCGAGCGCCCACAGCGGGAGGGGAAGCGCCGCGACCCGCTCCATGCCCCCATGCCGCCCATGCCCACGGAACACCGTCCGCCAGGCCGACTCCGGCCCACACGAGACCGATGCTGCCCGTCCCCCTGATGAGCAGAGCGCCCAGAATGTGCTGGTTCTCGTCGACGTCGGCAGGTGCCGGCCCCGCCGGAACGAACCCCACCCCGCCTCGACGCGCCGGGCAGGCCGCGGGACGTTCCGTCGGACGACCCCGAAGCGGGGCACGCACACGTGGGGGACGGCACCCCGGACCGGAGGACGACCCTCGACTGCCGATGGGGTGGAGTGCCTGGTGCTCGGCACCCGGCCGGTGGCATGACGTCCGCCCTCCACGAACCTCGCGCGCGATGAACCGGCCTCACACCGCGGTCGATGCCGGGCCCGATGCCGAAGCCCCGGGTCTGCCGGCCCGGGGATCTTCGTCGCCGATGGGCGCAGACGGGTCCGAACCACCGACATCCGCCTTGTAAGTTCGATACCGGGCTGTGCGGCCTGCCTGGCTCTCGTGCCCCCGACGGCTCTTGGTCCTCGTACGACCGTCCCGCTCCACTGCCGTCCGGGGACGTTGATGTCATCTGATGCTGTCAGCCACCCGACTGCCGCCTCCTCAGACGCCGATGGGCAGCTCCCTGGCCCGCTGACGCGCCTGGGCGCGTATCTCGGTGAGGCGGGCGTGGAAGCCGTTGTGCCGGTTCTGGTCGAGGTTCAAGGGCAGGTCGAGACTGGTGATCAGGTCGGACTCCAGCGCCCACGGCTCCGGGTGTTCCACCCAGCACACGCGGGCGTGCTCCGCCATCCACTGACTGAGTTCGGCTTCCCCGTCCTTGCCGAACGTCATCCGCTTGCCGCTGCCGACGCGGCGCAGTTCCAGGCCGAGCAGGCAGCCCAGGGTGAGTCGGAGCGTGGAACCCTCCGCGTTGCCCCGGAAGTGGTACCGCACCCGCGTCCGCAGGTTCTGGGCGCTCGTCCGGTTCGCCATGTGCCGCGGGGCGATGCCCACGTAGAGGAGCCGTCCGGCGGGCAGGTCCGGGGAGGGAGCCTTCGTGAAGTGCCATCCGTACACGCCGGGGGCAGCGGGTACCGGGCCGGGGCGTGCCAGGACCTCGTCTGCCGACCAGAGTCGAGCCGGGCTGGTGAGCGCGGCAGCGTGCATGGGACCTCCCGGAGCCGACGGCGTACGCGATCGCACGCTATCCGATAGCGCTGACGGAGCGCCTGGTTTGGGAGGCCTCTTGACTCCCCGACGAGGCAGCAGGTCACGGCATCACGCACCGTCCATCTTGGGATGTGTCCACACGTAGTCCACAGCCCGCTGAAGGGACCCGGGTGGCCTCTTCGTCCCAAGCGGGCCTGATGGTGGAGATTGAGCCCCGTGCGGCATGTGGGCAGGATGAGGGCGAAGCACGGGGCACCTGGGGGCGGGCTGCTGGGCACGGTGCCGCGTCGGCGGCGACGGCGGTCAGGAAGGCCAGGGCGAGGAACACGCCCACCTGGGTGGGGATGCCCCCTCTGGGGATTCCCGATGCGTCCCGCGGTGCCGGTGTACCGACGTTGCACCCTCGCCGAGGCGTGGCCCTTCTTCACGAAACCGGTCTCGTCCACAATCAGTACAACCTCGTTGGCGCCGAGGTGGTCGACCACGTAGGCGCGCAGGTCGTCACGGACGGCATCGGCGTCCCAGTGGGCATAGCGCAGCAGACGCTGCATCGGCCCGGGCCGGACATGACCGGCCTGCTCGGCCGGCTGCCTGAGGGTTGCCCCCTCCCGGGGACAATTCTTGCGTTCGATGTTCGACAGCAGCCCGAGCAGGTAGGCGCGGGCGGTCGCTCGTGGCTCAACTCGGCCGAACCGGCCCGCGATCCGGGTCATGGCCTGGTTGAACATCACCCGCCAGTGAGCAGGGTCTACGCTATGGCCCGCGGCCACCGCACGATCTTCGTTTGTCCACACACCAACCGATGATCATGCGGTGGCTGTACCCGTTCCCAGCCGGGTCCGCCGCAAGATCACGAAGTCAGGCTGGAGTATTAATCCCGAACTACCAGCGAGATGGTTGCTGCACTTCTCCGCTGTACTGCTTTATCGACGCAGTCGCTCCAGCCACCATCCAACTGTGATCCAATAGATCGGCCACCACCACGGCGCTTGGTGTCCGGCTGCCCGATCCGGGACGGTGGTCCGTCTCAGCGCCGGGCGTGCTGCCTTTCGAGTGAGTCGACTGCCTCCGTGCTGGTAGCAGAAACCATCACGGTCAGCGGGCCTTCTACATGGTTGACCTTGTCGGGTCCTGCCCCCACATTGACGCATCCTGTGAGTGTGGCAGATCCAGAAGAAGTGGCGTGGGGCCTCTCTGGCTTGACCCCTCTCTTGGCGACCAACGCTGTGACCCGTGGCTTAGCTGCCAGTGATGGTCAACATTGGTCGCCCTCGGCTGCCCTCGGACAGCCTAGAGGCGGCCCGAAAAGACGCTCGTGAAATTGGCGGACCGGCTGGACGGGCTATCCGCGAAGCGCGGTAATCAATGCCGCGAGTGCTCCCACTGCCGTTGCTATGGTTGTGATCCACGCACGCGCCGTATGTCCGTCTGGCCGTTGTGCAGTACGGTTTCCGCATGGGCTTGGCTCTTTGGAACTGGGCGATGCTTCCAACGAGGTGATCTCCTGATTCTCGACTGACCGTTGAAATCAGCGGCCAGGCCCGAGGCGTCCCGCTAGTCGATCGCCAAATCAGGACTGCGGGCGCCTCATAGCTCTGAGCCGCCATGAGCCGGGAGCTTAGCGATGCGGCTGTTTTGAGGCACACCGTGCTGACGATGTTTCGGCACGCGCGGCACGTCTCTCCAGAGCCGCCAGCACGTCAATTTTTACGCGTCATGACCTGCGGCTTTGCAAGACTAGAAAGCGGAGCCACCTGGACTGTCTTGCATTCTGCGATCTCAGATGCAATCGCAGATGCGATCGCACTATCACTGAGCAATTCGGGCATATAACCCGGCGAGTATGGCCGAATCTCGATGACAAGGAGGACCATCGGCCACGAGGTCGGCGGAGCGACACAGCCCTGAAAGCAACCCGGAGATCGCTGCTGGCGCGCGGCAGGCGGTCGGGCCGGAGCGGGGCGAAGACAGGAGCGACGGCCCGGACCGCCGGGCCGCGCGACGCCGCGCCGCGTGCGGCGGAAGCGCCTTGACGACGTAGGGGAACTCTTACCGCGCTCCGCATGGTCCTGTGGCCCGATGGCGGATGCGCCTGCTCCGCCACCGTGCGGGCACGTCGTCTTCGCCGGATACGCCCCAGGGCGCGGCCGGCCCGGGGGTGTCCCCTTCCGCGATCTGCGGCACACCGGCGGCGCCCCCTCGCCGCGGCCGGGGATGCGATCACGTGCGAGCCGATGCATCGGATGGGGCACTCGTCGGTCCGTGCCGCGTTGCTCCACCAGCACCTCGTCAACGGCCGTGACCGTGGGATCGCCGACCACGTCGACGGCCAGATCCGGAAGGCGAAGTGGACTCTTGGTGGGCTTTCTGTCACGCAGGGGCACGGCGGCACGGCGCCGTCGTGAAAGGCGAAAGGCCCGGGTCTCCGGGGGTTCACCCGCTGACCTGGGCCTCTGCCGCATCCTGCCACTGGTGGGCGCAGACGGGTTCGAACCGCCGACATCTGCCTTGTAAGGGCAGCGCTCTACCGCTGAGCTATGCGCCCGGGGGATGTGAAGACACAGCGTACCCTGCCGTCCGGTCCGCGCCATAAACCCCAGGGGCGGGCGGGGGCTGTCCCCACCGCCGTTCCGGTGGTCCGCGGGATGCCGGGGCGGGGGTGGTGGTCCATACCGTCGGGGGGTGCGCGACGACGCGCCTCGTCCGAGCGGATACGGAGAGAAGGCCGATGACCACCGAGACCCGCCGCAGCACCGTCCGAGCCCTGGCCGCCGCCGTTCTGGTGGTCGCGGTCGCCGTGGGGACGGCCGGGTGTGCGGACGCCGACGACGCCGAGCCGGAGCACCGGAACTTCGCTCTGGGCGAGGGGGAGGAAACGCTGACGATCGACGTCGACAACTCGCCGCTGGAGCTGGTCGCCGCGGACCGGAAGGCGGACCGGAAGGAGGTGCGGGTCACCCGCTGGTTCGCCGGGTACGCCTACGGCGGCAGCACGGGCGCGACGTGGTCCCTGAAGGACGGCACGCTCGCGCTGGGACCGGACTGCCGGGGGCCCGCGAGCTGCGACATCCGGCACCGGGTGGAGGTGCCGCACGGGGTGGCGGTGCGGGTCGTGAGCGACAACGGCGACGTCACCGCCCGCGGTTTCCGCGACGCGCTCACGGTCGCCGCGGACAACGGCAGGGTGCGGGTCCGGGACGTCGCCGGGCCGCTGGACCTCAGCGGCGACAACGGTTCCGTCGAGGCCACCGGCGTCCGTTCCCGCGAGGTCGCCGCCGAGGTCGACAACGGCGGGTTGCAGCTCGCCCTGGTCGAGGTCCCGGACCGGGTGAAGGCCCGCGGCCACAACGGCTCGGTCACCGTCGAGCTGCCGCGCGCCGCGTACCGGGTGAACGCGAAGACCGACAACGGCCGCGTCCGGGTGGAGGTGCCCCGTGCCGAGGACGGCCGGCGCACCGTCGACGTCCTCGGCGACAACGGTGACGTGACGGTGCGCACCGCGGACTGAGCCGTTCGGGTCCCGTGTGTTCGCCGGTGCCGGGTGGGAGAATGGCAGCCGGGCCGGTGAGCACGTACGGGGAGAGGACACACGTGGCGGCGATGAACGGCGGCGCACGTCGCTGGGGCTGGGGAGGCGGCGGTCGTGCCGAGAGCCGGCGCGCCGAGGCCCAGGCCGCGAAGGACGCGGCGGCCACCGCGTTCTACGAACTGGACACCGCCCAGCGCGACCTGCGGATCTCCATGGAGACCCTGGCGGCCGTCGACGACTCCCCCGCCGCCCGTCGGGCCGTCGCCGACTTCGCCGAGTTCGGGCGGCGGATCGACGCGGTCAGCCACGACTACATCAAGGCCGTGGACGCGCACGACCTGGACCGGGACGACCTGGACCCCGACACCGCGTCCCGTGCTCGCCAGGCCCTGGTGAGAGCCACCGAGGAGCTGGAGCGGACCAGGAGGGAGCTGGAGCGGTTCGGGCAGGGGCTCGGGCCGCTGTTGGAGAAGGCCGAGAGCCGGCTCGCCCGGCTCGCGCCCGCCGTGGAGCGGGCCCGGCAGGCCCTGCTCGCCGCGACGAAAGCCCTCGACTCCGTACGCGCCTCCGGTTTCCGGGCGGACGACCTGGCCGCCCGGCTGGCCGCCCTCTCACCCGAGTTGACCAAGCTCAACGAGGGGGCGGGCCGCCACGGGGTGCGGGAGACCATCCAGCGGGCCGACCGCGTGCTGCGCGAGGCGGAGGCGGTCCGCGAGGAGGCCGAGCGGCTGCCGGAGCGGGCCGCCGAGATAGACCGGCGGCTCGCCTCCCTGCGCACCCGCGCCGAGGCGCTGCACACCCGGGCGGGCCAGGTGGAGCCGGTGCTCAGCGAGTTGCGGCGGAGGTTCGCCGTGGCGTGCTGGGAGGACCTCCAGCAGGTCCCCGAGCAGGCCGAGCGCGCGGTGCGGCAGGCGGAGGAGAGGCTGGCCGAGGCGCGCGGGGCGCGTCGGGAGCAGCAGTGGGCGGACGCCACCGCGCGGCTGTCGACGGTGCGGGCGCTGCTGAACGACGCCGACGAGGCGGTCTCGGCCGCCGGCGAGCGGCTGCGGCGTCTGAACGAGGTCTCCTTCGACCACACCGGGGAGGTGGAGCGGGTGCGTTTCGCCATCCGCGACGCCCAGCGGCTGGCGATGGCCGGCCGTACCCACCCCGATCCCCGGCACGCCGCTCCGTTGGACGCCGCGGTGGCGCGGCTGGACCGGGCCGTGGCGGGTCTGACGGGGCGGCACCCGGACTGGTGGCACTTCGTGACGGAGTTGGACTCCATCCGCGAGACGGTGGCGCAGGTGGTGCGGAACATCCGCGAGGAGCGTGCCGCGGGGGGCTGAGCCTTTTCTCCCGTCCGGGCTGACCTGTGGCTATGCTGCGTTTCATGCCGCGTTACGAGTTCCGCTGCCGCTCCTGCGGCACCACGTTCGAACTGAACCGTCCGATGGCCGAGTCCGGTGCTCCCGCGACCTGTCCGGAGGGCCACGACGACACCGTCAAGCTGCTGTCCACGGTGGCCGTGGGCGGCGCCGCCTCCCGCGCCTCCGCCCCCGCCCCGAGCGGAGGCGGAGGCGGCGGATGCTGCGGGGGCGGCTGCTGCGGCTGACCGCCCGACGGTACGACGCGTGACGCCGCCGCGGTGCGAGAGGCACCGCGGCGGCGTCGCGGGGTTCCGGGGTCAGACCCCGGCGGGCTCCTTCTCGTCCTCCCGGTCGACGGACGGCTTCCGCAGGCTCTCGCCCTCGATGTCGAGGTTGGGCAGGACCCGGTCGACGGGGCGGGGCAGCTTCCAGGCGGCGCGGCCGAGCAGGGACATCGCGGCCGGCACCAGGGTCATGCGGACGACGAACGCGTCGATGAGCACGCCGACGGCCAGGGCGAACCCGATGGACTTGATGATCGGGTCGTGCATGAACACGAATCCGCCGAACACGGACGTCATGATCAGCGCGGCGGCGGTGACGACCCGGGCGTTGTGTCCGACGCCGTTGACCGTGGCCTGCTGGGCGGTGTCGCCGTGGACGAAGTCCTCCCGCATCCGCGAGACGAGGAACACCTCGTAGTCCATGGCCAGGCCGAACAGGATGCCGATGAGCAGGATCGGCAGGAAGCTCACCAGCGGTCCGGGGACGTCCACGCCCACCAGGTCGGCCAGCCGGCCCTGCTGGAAGATGGCGACGGTGATGCCGAAGGTGGCGCCGATGGTGAGCAGGAAGCCCAGCGCCGCCTTGATCGGCACCAGGATCGAGCGGAAGACCAGCATCAGCAGCAGGATGGACAGCCCGACCACCAGCAGCAGGTAGACCGGCATGGCGTCCGCGAGCTTCTCGGAGACGTCGATGCCCATCGCCGTGACGCCGGTGAGGGCGACGTCGGCGCCCTCGATGTCGGCCGCGCGGTCGCGTATGGCGTGGACGGCCTCCTCGGTGGCGGCGTCGGTGGGGCCGGCCTCGGGGATGACGGTCAGCAGCGCGGTGGTGCCCTTCTCGTTGAGCTGGGGCTGCGCCACCGCGAGGACGCCGTCGGTGTCCTGGATCAGCGCCGCGGCCTCCTTGACGGCCGCGCCGGTGGCCCGGGCGTCGTCGCCGGAGACGACGGCTATCAGCCTGCCGTTGAAGCCCGGTCCGAATCCCTCGGTGGTCAGGTCGTAGGCCTCGCGCGCCGGGGAGCCGGGGGCGGCGGTGCCGGCGTCGGGCAGCGCCAGGCGCATGTCCTGGGCGGGGAGGGTGAGCGCGCCCAGCCCCAGGACTCCCAGGAGGAGGACGGGGATGCGCAGCCGGGTGACGATCCGGCCCCAGCGGAAGCCGAAGCCCTCCTTCTCGGGCTCCACCGCTCCGCCCCGCTGCTTGCGGGGCAGGACCTTCTCGCCGGCGAAGCCCAGGACGGCGGGCAGCAGGGTGAGGGCGACCAGGACGGCGACGGCGACGGTGCCCGCCGCGGCCAGGCCCATGACGCTCAGGAAGGGGATGCCGACGACCGACAGTCCGGCCAGGGCGATGACGACGGTGGCGCCGGCGAAGACGACGGCCGAACCGGCGGTTCCGGTCGCCCGGCCGACCGCCTCCTCGGAGTCCATGCCCTCGGCGAGGAACTGGCGGTAGCGGGAGGTGATGAAGAGCGAGTAGTCGATCCCGACGGCCAGGCCCAGCATCAGCGCCAGGATGGGCGCGGTGGAGGTCAGTTCCATGACGCCGCTGAGGGCGTACAGCCCGGCCATGCCCACCGCGACGCCGATCAGCGCGTTCAGCAGGGTCATCCCGGCGGCCACCAGGGAGCCGAGGGTGACGACGAGGACCACCGCGGCGACCAGGACGCCGAGCGCCTCGGTGGAGCCGACCTCGACCTTGCTGGTCATGATCTCGCCGCCGTGCTCGACCCGCAGGCCCTCCGCGGAGGCGCCGACCTCCTCGTACGCCTTCCGCTGCGCGTCGGTGACGTCCTCGGCGCGGGTGTCGAACTGGACCTGGACCAGGGCGTATCGGCCGTCCCGCGACACGGAGCGGGCCTGGAAGGGGTCGACGGCGGCCACGACGCCGGGGACCTCGGCGGCTTCCTTCACCACCGGCGCGACCTGGGCGGGCGTGAGCTTCTCGCCCTCGGGCGCGGCGACGACGATGGTGCCGGTGATGCCGCTGGCCTGCGGGAACTCCCGTTCCAGCGAGGCCATCGCCCGCTGGGACTCGGTGCCGGGCATCGTGAACTTGTCGGTGGTGGAGCCGCTGAAGGCGGCGGCCGCGCCGCCCATGAGGGCGAGCAGGAGCAGCCACACGACGGCGACGCGGCGCCGTCGGCGGAAGGAGAACCGGCCGAGCCGGTAGAGCAGGTTCGCCATGGCGGAAGGTGTCTCTCCTCGGGAGTCGACGGGAGGAATCAGGAAGGTCGGTGGGCGCGGTCGAGGGTCCGCAGCGCGCCGTGGATCAGTTCCTCGCGCAGCGCGTCGGCCGGCACGTCCGGGTCGCCGGCGCACGTCACGAAGACGGCTCCGAGCACCATGTGGGCGGTGACGAGGTGTTTCGGGTCCGTCGAGCGGCCTGCCAGGGCGGCCACGAGCCGGTCCGCCATCTCGGGGACGTCGGCCAGGACCGGGTGGCAGAGCGTCTCGGTGACGTTCTGGAAGAGGATCTTGACCTCGCGTCGGAAGCGCAGCACGAGGTCGACGTATCCGGTGACGGCCGTCTCCGCGACCCGGTCGTCCCCCAGACCCGCCAGCTCGGCGTCGAGTTCGACGAGCGCCTCGCGGGCCGGGCTCAGCAGTTCGGTGAGGATCGCGTCCTTGCCGGCGAAGTGGTAGAGCAGGGACGCCTTGGAGCAGCCCACCACGGTGGCGATGTCGTGCAGCGACGTGCCCCTGTAGCCGTGGATCGCGAACAGGTTCAGCGCCGCGTCCAGGATCTGTCCGCGCAGTGCGGAAGCGGAACGCGCCATGTCTCCACCCTAAGCTGTCCGATCGGTCAGCCCTGACCGATCGGACAGTAACCGGATGTGGGGTGCCTCACAGGGGTGCGGGTGCCCGAGGAGGCCCGCGGCGACACCGCGGCACGCGGAGGGCCCACGGAGGCGGGTCCTCCGTGGGCCCTCGTCGGTCGGGGCGCGTCAGCGCCGGCGCGCGATCGTCACTCCGTCGGCGACCGTCAGCATGATCGCCTCGGTCCGCTCGTCGGCGACCACGTGGTCGTTGAAGGCGCGGATCGCGGCGGCGCTGCCGCCGGCGTCCGGATCGGCGACCTCGCCGTGGTAGAGCACGTTGTCCGCCACCAGAAGCCCGCCCGGACGCAGCCGCGGCACCAACTCCTCCCAGTAGTTCACGTAGTTCCCCTTGTCCGCGTCCAGGTAGACCAGGTCGATCCCCGGCTCGGCGGGCAGGGCGCGCAGGGTCTCCAGGGCGGGGGCGATGCGCAGGTCGATGCGGTCCGCGACGCCCGCCCTGGCCCAGAACTCGCGCGCGACGGCCGTCCACTCCTCGGAGACGTCGCAGGCGAGCAGCGTGCCGTCCGCGGGCAGGGCCCGGGCCATGGCGAGGGCCGAGAAGCCGGTGAAGGTGCCGACCTCCACGACGCGGCGGGCGCCGATCAGCCGGACCAGGAAGGCCAGCAGCGGCCCCTGCTCCTGGGCGGACTGCATGCCGGCCCGCTCGGGGAAGCGGGCGCGCGTGGTCTCCACCAGGTCCCGCAGCACCGGGTCGAGCGGGGGGTTGTGGTCGAGCACGTACCGGTAGAGCTCGGGGGTCTGGAGCGGGCGCTTGTCGCGGGGTGCCGGTGGTGTCATGTTCGCCATCCTCGCTCAGCGCCCGCGGGTGTGCAGCAGCATCTCCCGCAGGACGCGCTCCCCGGCCGCCACCCCGCGCTCGGGCAGGGCGGTGACGTGCGGCGCGGTCCAGCCGAGGTCGGCCAGTTCGCCGTGGCCGGGGCGCCAGGCGGTGTCGGCGGCCAGCAGCAGGTCGGCGTCGAGGAGGGAGTCCCCGGCGGCCAGGACGTGCCCGGCGCCGGTGCGGTGGACGACCTCGGCGACGGCGGCGCTCTTGGTGAGCGGACGGGGCACGGCGTAGACCTTGCGGCCCTGGAGGGAGACCGTCCAGCCGCGCGGCCCGGCCCAGTCCCCCAACTCCTTGACCCAGGTGTCGGGCAGGCGGTCGCGGTCCACCACCAGATAGGCGAACAGGTCCTCGGCGACGCGCTCCTTGAGCAGCCAGCCGGGGTCGGCCGCCGCCAACATGCGGGCGCGGACCTCCTCCAGGGAGGCGCAGTCGGCGGCCAGGGAGCGCCGCACGCGGGCGTGCCAGTCGGGGTCGGACTCGCCGTCCACCAGCAGGTGGCCGCCGTTGGCGCAGATCGCGTAGGGCGGGGGCGGGCCGGGCAGGTGGATGCGCCGGTACTGCTCGCGGGTGCGGGTGGTGGTGGGGACGAAGACCGCGTGCCGGGCCAGTTCGGCCAGCAGCGCCGCCGCCGCCTCGGTGAGGTACGACAGCGGTCGGGACCGGTAGACCTCCACGCACAGCAGGCGCGGGGCCCGCTCGTCGGGGACGGTCAGGCCGAGGGCGGCGGCGGAGTAGATCAGGGTGCGGTCCAGGTCGCTGGCGACCAGCGCGGTGCGGGGGACGGGGGGCGGGGTGGTCGGCGGAACGGTCATCGGACGGCCTTCCCGTCGGCTCCGGTCGCACCGCGCGTGTAGCGGGGGTGGATGAGGCCCACGCAGGAGTACGGCAGGTCGTCGACCTCCTCGACCGGCACGCCGCGCTGGTCGGCGAGGAGCCGGATGTGGTCCAGGTCGGCGCCCGCGCCGCGCCGGGCGAGGACGCGCCAGGGGACGCGGCGCAGCAGCACCCGGGTGGTCTCGCCGACGCCGGGCTTGACCAGGTTGACGTCCCCGATGCCGTACTCCTCGCTGATCCGCTCCACCGCCTTCCAGCCCGCCCAGGTGGGGGCGCGGTCGGCGGCGAGCAGCGCGCGCACGTCGTCGGCGACCTGCTCGCGGACCTCCTCGAAGCGGGCCTCGACGGTGTCCAGGAAGTGCCGGGAGACGTCCGAGGAGGCCAGCTCGCGGTAGAACTTCGCGCCGTGGAAGTCGTCGGGCCCGACGAGGTCGGCGCGGAGCACGGTGCGCGAGATCAGCCCGGAGACGGTGGAGTTGAGGCAGGCCGAGGGGATGAGGAAGTCCTCGCGGGTGCCGTAGGTGCGCACGCAGCCGCCGGGGTCGGCGAGGACGGCGAGTTCGGGGTCGAAGCCGGGGAAGGGTCGCAGCGCCTCGGCGAGTTCGCGGGTGATGGCGCCCTTGCCCGTCCAGCCGTCCACGAAGACGACGTCGGACGGGTCGTGGTGGGCGGCGAGCCAGCGCAGGGCGGTGGTGTCGATGCCGCGCCCGCGGACGATGGAGACGGCGTAGTGCGGCAGGTCCAGTCCGTGGACGTGCCGGGCCCAACGGCGCATCAGCACCCCGACGGGAGTGCCGGCGCGGGCCAGCGAGGCCAGGACGAGGCCGTGCCCGCGCTCGGCGAGCAGCGTGTCGGTCACCGTGCCGACCGCGCGGGCGATGCGGGCGGCGGAGGCGTCCAGGGCCTGGTGGAACAGCCTCTGGTACTCCTCGCTGGGCTGGTACTCCACCGGCAGCGACTCGGCGTAGTGGGCGCCGCCGCTCTGGATGGCCTCCTCCCGCTCCTCGGTGGGGGCCTCCAGATGGACGTCGGAGAGGTCCTGGAGCAGCCAGCCGACGTCCTCCGCGGCGTAGGAGGAGAACTCCGGGCCGCGCAGCGGCCTCGGCAGCGGCCGGTGGGAGGGGACGACGGCGAGCAGCACCCGGCCGGTGTGGGCGGCGAGGTGGGCCAGCAGACCGTCGGGGGCGTGGAGGGCGGGGGTGTCGGCGACGGAGTCCACGACGGCCACGACGGCGTCGAAGCCCTGGCCGGCGACGTTGTAGGCGTAGCGCGGTCCGGGACCGTCGGCGGGGTCGTCGTGGGCGGGGAAGACCAGGCGGGTGCGTATCGCGTAGCCGGGCTCGTCGACCGCCAGGACGGGCGAGCGGGTGGTGGTGGAGAAGCGGACCTCCGCGGTGGTGGCCCCGGCCAGCGCGTCGGCCAGCCGCAGCGGCGCGTACATCAGTTCCTCGCACCCCAGCACGAGCACCCGGCGCGCTCCGTCGGGCAGTTCGGCGGCGATCCGGTCGGCCATCGCCGGCAGCGCGGCCTCCAGCCGGGCGCGGTGGGCGGGGGTGAAGCCGTGCCGGCCGCCGTCGGGCAGCCCCGACGGCCAGCCCAGGTCGACGCGCCGCACCTCGCGGGGCCCCGCGGCGGGCGCGGGCGGCGGGTCGTCGTGGGCCTCGACCAGGGCGGCGCCGCGCTCCAGCACGTCCTCGGGCAGGTGGACACCGCCGGTGGCGAGGGCCACCACGTCGACGCGGGCGCCGAGTTCGGCGGCGAACTTCTCCAGCCGGGCGCGGTCGGCCTCCCCGCGCAGGTCGGTGAGGGCGACGATCACGTACCGCTCGCGCGGGAAGGCGCGGTGGAGGGCGGTGATGGTGTTGAGGACGGTGGTGCCGGTGGAGAACTCGTCGTCCACCAGCACCAGGGGGCCGTCTCCGGCCGGCAGTTCCGGGTCCTCGGGCAGCAGCAGGTGGGAGGTGGCGTGGGAGTGCTCCTCCTCGAAGCCGCCCACGGGCGTCACGCCGGGGACGGGGCGGCGCGTGGAGTGGAGGTAGACGGCGGTGCCCAGGCCGTCGGCGACGCTGTGGCCCAGCGCGGTGGCGGTCTCGGCGTACCCCAGGACGACGGCGCGGTCGGCCTCGTCGCCCAGCAGGTCGCGGACCCGTTCGCCCAGGGCGAGTCCGGTGCCGTAGACGACCTCGGGCAGTTGCGGGACGTGCTTGCCGAGCACCCGGGAGACCAGCAGGTGGGCCCGTCGGGGGTTGCGCCGCAGGGCCAGGCCCAGCAGGTCGCGCAGTTCGTCGGGCTCGCCCTCGGGGACCTCCAGTCGGACGCCCAGTCGCTGTGCGACCCACTCCCCCGGCCACCGTCTGGCGCCGGGTGTCCGCTCCTCCGCCTCGGCGCGCGCCGCGCCGCGCTCCTCGCCCCGCTCCTTGCCGTCCGTGTCCGCCTCCCAGGTCACCGTGGTGTGCCCCTCACCGTATCCGCCGCTCATGTGGTGGCCGCCAGCAGTTCGACGAAGCCCACGCCCTCGCGGGCGACGCCGAAGGCCTCGGCTCTCAGCAGGGTGCGTTCGGCCCAGGCCCGGTGCGGCTTCACCTCGTTCATCTTGTTGGTGTACGCGGACCGCAGCACGCCGCCGCCGTTGCGCTCGGGGCTGAGGATGTCCGTGGCGTCGCTGAACTCCTCGTGGCTGACCACCGACAGGGCGTGCACGGGCGCCACGTGCGAGGGATGTATGCAGGTCTTGCCCATCAGGCCGTTGGCGCGGTCCAGTTCGATCTCGCGCAGCAGTCCGTCCATGTCGTGCTCGATCAGGGCGGCGCGCAGTTCCTCGGCCCGGCCGGTGAACGGGCTGCGGCGCAACTGCGGTTTGAACATCCGCTCCTGGAGGCGGAAGTACTCCCACACCGGTCCGGTGACGGTGAACCCGGTGCCGTCGGCGCGGCCGAGCACGTTGACCACGTCGGCGATGACCGAGGCGACGATCTGGACGTCGTAGGCGGTCATCTCGGGGCTGCGGCGCAGTCCGTAGGCGGAGCAGAAGTCGGTGACACCGAGGCGGAGCGCCAGGACGCGGTCGCGGTACTTGTCGACGGTCCGGGCTATCCCGGTGAGCGTCTCCACGCGCGTTTCCAGGTGCAGAAGCTCGGGGGACTCCAGGACGGGCATGGCGAAAAGCCGCCGTCCGCAGGCGGCCTCGGCCGCGGTGAGCGCCTCCAGGAAGGGGATGCCGCGTTCCTCGGTGAATTTGGGCAGCACGAATCCGGACAACAGGGAGACGGCCGGGCCCAGCCGCCGGACCAGGCCGGTGATCTGGGCGGGTTCACGGACGCGGACGAAGAGCAGCGGCACCTCGTCGGAGTCGGACGCGGCCAGCTCCGCCACCTGCCCGACGAGGTTCTCCTCCGCGTCGGCCACGTCGGCGTCGTCGATGGAGTCCTCCAGGCAGAGCACCATGGAGACCACTCCGTTGCGAGCCTGCTTGCGGATGTCCTCGGCGAGCCGCGGCCGGGTGGCGGGGCTGTAGAGGGTGGCGCCGAGGGCCACCGAGAGGAGTCGTGCCGGTGACCGCATGGAGAACTCGACCGGCTCCCGGTGGAACAACTCGCGCCGGGTTTCCGGCGAAAGGTGTCCGAAATGCTGCATAGGACCCCCGTTCCATCGCCGGCCCCATGGCTTTCATGGGCGAGATCCGGCCGAACATCGTACGTACGAGCGTGGCTCAAAAGTTACCCGAATGCATGAACAAAACATTACTTACGCGCAAACCTGCGGTACCGGGGCACCCGCGTTGTCCCCACGGGCCGAGCCAGGCAGGATGGCTTTATGACGCACGCGATGTTGAAGGGGTCGAACATCCAGCTCCACGCGACGGCCGTGCGCGCCGTGCTGCGCTGGACACCGGGCACGGGCGTGCGCGACGTCGACGCCTCCGCGCTGCTGCTGGGTGCGGACGGGCGCGTGCGCTCCGACGAGGACTTCGTCTTCTACAACCAGCCTCGCCACCCCTCCGGGCTGGTCCGGTACCTGCCCAAGAGGCGCGAGCCGGAGGGCCTGACCGACTCCGTCGAGGTGGACCTCGGCGGGCTCGACCGGTCCGTGGACCGGGTGCTGCTGGCGGCCTCGGCGGACGGCGGCACCTTCGCGGACGTGCGCGATCTGGTGCTGCTCCTGCAGGACTCCGAGAGCGGCGAGACGCTGGCGCGGTTCGAGATCAGGCCGGAGACGGGTTCGGAGACGGCCCTGATCTGCGGTGAGCTCTACCGGCGCGGGGACGGCTGGAAGTTCCGCGCGCTGGGCCAGGGGTACGACGACGGGCTGATCGCGCTGGCGACGGAGTTCGGGATCTCGGTGGAGGAGGGTGCCGCGGAGGCGTCCGCGTCCGGGGAACCGGCGCACACCATTCCGCAGCCGCCCCCGGAGCCGGACGTCCCCGAGCCGGACCCGGTGCCCGAACCCCGGCCGGAGCCCCACCCCGAGCCGCGTCCCTTCCCCGAGCCCACACCCCGGCCGGAACCGCAGCCGGGCCCCGAGCCCCAGCCCGAGCCGCAGCCGCGACCCGAGCCCGCCGCGGCGACGGTCGCGATGCCCCCGCCGCCGGCGACGCCGCCGCCCGTGCCGTCCCAGCCCGCGTACGGCTACCCCCAGCCGCCGGCCCAGTCGCCGCCGGCCCCGCAGCCCGCGTACGGCTATCCGCAGTCGCCTCCGCCCCCGCCGGTCCGGCCGCCGCAGCCCGCGTACGGCTACCCCCACCAGCCCGACCCGGCCTTCGCCCTGCCGCCGCAGGGGCCGCAGTTCCTGGGGCGCTAGCGGATTTCCGGACGGCTCCCGGCCCGCGCGGGCCGGGAGCGCGCACAAACCCGGCCGGGCGGGATCACGTCCGGCCGGCCTTCCTCTTGTAGCCGCGGCCCCACTGCAGGCCCCAGCCGTAGAGCCGGTCGAGTTCGGACTGGAAGCCGTAGACGTAGCGGACCTCGCGGCGTGCCACGAGGTGGCCCTTGCCGTCGTGCTCGATCAGCAGCACCGCGCACGAGCGGGCCTCCGGGGCGCGCTCGTCGAGGCCGATCTCGATGCGGGGGCCGCTGCTGGGGATCAGCGTGACCACGGCGTGCGTACGGTCGAACGCCGGGGTGCCGTCGTAGATGTAGACGAAGACGAGCAGTCGTTTGATCTCGTCCTTGTGGTCGAGGTTGACGTAGATGGTCTCGCCCGAGGAACCGCCGAACCGGTCGTCGCCGCTGAGCTTGACGTACGGCGGCGCGTTGATCGCCCCCAGCAGGCCGCCCAGGGACTGGACCACGCCCTTGCTGCCGTCCTTCAGCTCGTACATGCAGGCCAGGTCGAGGTCCACCGTCACCATGCCCTGGGTGTGCCCCTGCACCGGCTCGGGCTTGAACATCGCCAGCGGATTGCGCAGCAGGTCGCCGCGCCGGGACCGTCCGTCGAGGTCGGACGACCGCATCCGCCAGGAGAGGTTGATCTGCAGGTTGCCGCTGTCGGCGCCCTGCCGGGTGAGCGAGACCGTCGAATGCCGTCTGGTCAGCTCCATCGCGTACGTCGTCGGGCCGCCGACGGTGTCGAACCTCGGGCCCCTGCGCATGCCGCCGCGCCAGTGCTCCCACAGGGAGACCATGCGTTCCTACCCCCACTGTTCCCGACCGGACCGTGCTTCCAACGCCGCGGG